>SLLU01000155.1 GCA_007133925.1 Candidatus Halarchaeoplasma halalkaliphilum
GACAGGGTGCTGGAACTGGATAGCTTCGTGAAAGGCATGCCTGAGGATACTTCATCCATGGCGGGCTCCATGAAGAACCAGACCCAGGTATATCATCACATGAACAACTCCCTTCAAGCATGTGTGTACCTGTTGAATGTACAAGATATGCACGTTATGAACAATGCCACCCTTTCGTTCATGGCCATGGCCGAGATAGTGTCCACCCCCACTCACTGGATGGCTTTGGAGGTATATGGTTCGGAATTCATGGAGCTGGTGTTCGTCCTTCACCAGGACGACACTCTTGAGAACAAGATCGCTTACACGGAGCATTTCCTGTATCAGATGTCCCAGGCGGACCCGGTTCCCGGGCTGAACGAGTTTCTGTCTTTTACCCGAGGGATGAACGGTATTATGAAGAACTCTCCGGAGCACTCGGAGACGGCCATAGGGATGTACCTTGAGTTCATGAATATGGGCATGGCACTGGTCGAGATGGAACCCATGGAGGACCTTGCATACGACATCCCCTCACTGGCATTGAGCGACCAAGAGAAGGTCGAAAGGATAAACGAGATGGATGATCACGAACTCAAGGATAGGGTCCGGGGGGCATTCGATTACGAACCCGAAGAACTCATGGAGGCCATAGGAAAAACCATGTGGAACTTCGAAAATATGGAGGGAACCGTAACGGAGGCCCTTATCGTTCTTGATGAAATGGGCCGGATACTGGAAGGGTTGCAAGGCACCGATCTGGACCAGGGTGTTTCAATTTACAGGAGAGCCGTACTTGAAAATTCTACATCCCTGGCGTATGCTCGTCATGAATTCGGAAACATGAGGTCAATGTTGGTGGGTGCGGAAAATCTTCCCGTTTACCTGAAAGCAATAACCAATGGTATTGAGATGATGGTGAGTCAGGATTTCTCTAAAGATACCCATGAGATATCTGCCTCCAGCACCATCGCCATGGTGCAGCTCAATTCCTCCATGAAAAGGGAATATCGTTTGGAATCACAACAGACCATGATCAGATTGGGAAAGGAGATACCAGAGCACTCGACCACCCGTGTATTCGCGGGTCAGGTGATGATGGAGGAGATCAACGAAAGTACCAACGAGAGCATGACGACACTCCTCCCCATAGCCTTCATATTCGTCGTACTGGTCCTGTTGATAATATACCGGAAAGTTCCTGAGACCCTGTTGAGCCTGTTATCCTTGGTTTTTGCCATAATCTGGACCTTCGGGATGGGGGTCATATTGGGCTATAAGTTCAACCCCATAATCATAGCGGTTCCCGTGCTGATAACCGGCCTTGTCATAGACTACGGCATACATATGGTCATGAGGTATCGCGAGGAAAAAAATAGAGGGGATGACCCCGCTCACGCCAGTCATATTGCTATAACGACAGTGGGAGGTGCCCTGTTCCTCACGACGATAACCACCGCCATAGGATTCTACTCCAATACCTTCAGCAACATAGAGGCCATGAAGCAATTCGGGATACTGGCAGCTGTAGGAATACTGTCAAGCTTCATCCTCATGATCGTTTTCCTCCCGGCCTCATTGGTACTCCTAGACGGCAGAAGGAAAAATAAGCAGGAAAGGTCAAAGGTGAACCTGGACCTCGTGGAAAAACAGGGCAAAGAGATAATCGGAAGGGTCCTGTCCGGACCCGCCGATGCGGCGGACAAACATCCCTTTGTGGTTCTGGCAGTTGTGGGCTTGATAACCATCTGCGCACTGTACGGTGTTTTCAACATAGACACCACTTTCAATATACAGGATTTCCTTCCCGAGGAAAAATCCCAGAGTCAGAATATCAAGTACATAACGGCAAATTTTAACATCAGCACCAGCTACGCCTACGTGATCACCCAGGGCGACCTGGAGGACCACTCTTACCTGATGGCTTTACATGACACCAAAGTGAACATGGAAGGAGACCAGTACCTTCTCACCGAGGAAGGGTTCGTGTCCCCCCTGACCGTTATACAGGAATACGGTAATGCGCCCTTTGGAGCACCTAATTACAACGCCACCATCGTTAATGCGTACCGGGAGAGCGAACCTGATGAATTCGGGGTCCCCACCACCAATGTGTCCGGACTCATGGATGTGTTGTACCAGGCGGAGGAGAGTTCCCATGCCATCAGAAGGGTGCTGTACAGGGGTGAAGAGGGTTACCAGGTAGGCGTATTGATGGTCAAAGAGAATTCCCAGATGATGACCCGGGATATAAAGAACGCCGCCTACATGGAAAGGAACATGAAGGAGGCCATGGGACCCCTTGATGATTACAACCCCAGAATAACCAGCGGTTCCATAGTGGCCCACGAGACCACCGATGAATTGAGTGCGACACAGATCCGTTCCTTGATAGCAACCATCATAATCGTTGCCATCCTCTTGACCATAGTTTTCTACTATCTCTATAAATCTTTGATACTAGGTATAATAACCACCCTGCCAGTGGCGGTCATAACCCTTTGGATTGTTGGAACCATGTACGCCATGGGCGTGTCTTTGAACGTTATGACGGTGAGCATAACCGCTCTGACGGTGGGTATGGGTGTGGATTACAGCATACACGTGACCCACCGGTTCACTGAGGAATTGAAGAGCATGTCGTCTGACAGAGCGATGCATGAAACCATACAGAACACCGGTGCGGCCTTAGTGGGATCTGCCACTACCACCATAGGCGCTTTTGCCATACTGACCACATCGGACATACTGCCAATGTCCCAATTCGGGATGATAACAGCCATGGCCATCGCTTACAGTTTCCTGGTATCCATCTTCGTGCTTCCATCCGCCCTCATGATATGGGAGAGAAGGGGAAGGATCTAATCTGGTGAGACCTTCCGTGCCACAGATAATATATGATCCCAGTGACTGCCCTTCCAGTATATCCGGTGACAGCCAGAGCAGCACCAGAACTCATCCTGCCTTTGGTACACACCTTCTGGAACATCCCCCTTGACAGTTACCTTATCAACGGGAACGATGGGTGAATTGCACAGAGAACACCTGGTAAGGGGTTTCGGACTAAGTCCGTATCTCTCGAAGATTTGGGGTAAGAGCTCCTCCGTTGGTACGTTCGGGACGAGCATTGTCCCTGGCCTGTCACCTAGGGTTTTATCCCTTGTAATTATGATACGGCTTTCTTCCTTCCCTCGTTGGATCACCAGGGCATCTTCCGTATCGTCGTCGACGTATTCAGCATCAACACCCAGCAATCTCAACCACTTCGCGGTCTGACCCAGCATACGGTCAACTATGAATTTGGTCACCTTTTCACCCGAAATCTCAGAAGTATGCCATGGTCCAGGGTTTCGTGATCTATCAACTCCAGATTCTTCAGGATCTGACGGGCCCCGTCCGCAGGTGTGGGAGCACTTCTGCCACCTATGATCAAACTCCCGATAAATACGCTGTATTCATCCACCAGATCCTCCTCGAAGAAAGAGTGTACCACTTCACCCCCACCCTCAACCATGAGCGTCCGGATACCTCGGCGATCAAGCTCTTCCATCAACATGTGTAGATCGACCCTCTCCCCATCCCCGCACATCACCCATCTGGGATCATCACTTTCAACGGTGGTGGCTATTAGGTAATTCTCATCGGCAAAGACCCTGGCATCCCTGGGTATCCTTCCTTTTGAATCCAGGACCACCCGCAACGGTTGACTGGGATCCTTCACGAACCTTTCCTTGACCGTGAGTTTGGGGTCATCCGCCACTATGGTCCCTACACCCACCAGTATGGCATCGCATCTGTTCCTCATATGGTGTACCCTCGAGAAGTCTTTCTCACCGGATATCTTGACCTCTATGTTACCCGGTAGGGCTATCTTGCCATCGGCGGACATGGCCATATTCACGATGACTCTCGGTCTCACGGTACGCTGAATCCCCGGTAGAGGTATTAAGATTTGTGATTGCGCTTTACGGGACTGCTTTTCCCGCCTTCAGTATCCTTTTGGCCCTTTGGGGGTAGCCCTTTTGTCCCATCTTATCCAGGGTCAGTTCTATGTCGTACTCTATGCGCTCAAAAAACAGTTCGTCGTCATCAAAATATGCGTAGGAACCCCGCCAGTCGCCGTCCCGGGGTTGTCCCAGGCTGCCGGGATTTACGTACCTTTTATCACCTATTACCCTGTCCATGGGTATGTGGGTATGTCCTAAAATTACCACATTTTCTGGATGCCCGGAAAAAATTCGGAATGCGGATTCAGGAGTATCGGGTTTGAGGTAAGCAAACATGTCATCCAATGCGGCATGGGTCAAGAGAGAATCATTGGCAGAAACATGGAGAGGTAACCCTGCAAGGTACTCCAGGGACTCCCGATCCATCTCATTTCGCGTATGGAGTCTAACCTCTTGGGAAAGGTCCTTGAGTTCATACCCACAACCGCAATCCACATCAAAAGCAACTGCATTGTCATGATTACCCCGTACCGCAACAGCCTTCTCTTTAATCAATTCAACACATTCCCGGGAAGACGGGCCGTAATCAACCAGATCACCCATGCAATATATACGTTCCCACCTCTCCAAAGCGAGTACCGCTTCCAGAGCTTCAAGATTGCCGTGTATATCCGAAATTAGGAGTATCTTCATATTATCACCTACCATCATCGAACCAATGTCGGGTTCTGAGACATACCTGAACTATGATCAGCATCACCGGTACTTCAATGAGAAGTCCAGTGACCGCGGCCAGGGTCGCATAGGATTCTATGCCGAATATGGTAACTGACATGGCTATGGCCACTTCAAAATGATTGCTGGTGGCTATCTGGGCCGTGGGTGCGGCATCCTCATACTTTAACCCGATTTTCTTTGCGATACCGTAGGACAGGGCGAACATTATGAAGAATTGTACCAGAAGGGGAACGGCTATAAAAAATACTATCAAAGGCTGTGAAAGTATCGTTCCGGAATGGGGCGATACTATGACAACTATGGTTACCAGTAAAGCAACCACGGAAACGTAATGCAATTTTCCAACGAACCCTTCGAACCACTCCTTTCCCTTTCTATCCAGTAGTATCTTCCGGGTAAGATATCCTGCCAGCATTGGTAATCCTATATAAGTAAGAACTCCGAAGGCCACCTGACCGAATGGTATGATTATCTCTGCTCCCGGTATGTCCGCCACAGGAAGTAACAGAATGACCAGAGGAGCATAGAGTATCAGCATTGACAAAGAGTTGATGGCGGTGGTGACTATGGTGTGGCCCATGTTTCCCTTGGAAAGGTAGGACCACACGAGGACCATAGCGGTACATGGTGCCAGACCAAGGAGTATCATGCCCCCCATGAGTTCGCTGACCATCTGTGCATCAGTTAGGAAGCTAGCCCATATGATCGTGAAAAATACCCATGCCAAAAAGGCTTTCAAAAAGGGTTTGACACCCCAATTCAGACCGAGGGTCGTCACTATGGGTTTGACGGTCTTTCCCGCCCGGATTATCTCCTGGAAGGGGGTCTGCACCATTATGGGGTAGATCATCAGGAACAGTACAACCACGACGGGTACGGAATATCCTGCGATCTGGAAAGCTTCGAAGGTGTCCGTTAGACCGGGGAATAGGTGACCCAATACCAGGGCCAGTATCATGCATATTGCTACCCATAGGGTAAGATATCTTTCGAAAAAACCCAGGGACTGCTCACTCACATCCGCACCCCTTGAGAGAATCCCCAAGCTCTTTTGCACTTTCAAGGAGTGTGAGGACCTGGGTTTTGGTCACTCGGTATATGTTCTTTTTACCCCTTCTCTCGCGTTCCAAGAGACCGCATTCCAATAATTCACGGAGGTGGTGACTCACCAGGGATTGTTCGAGTTCCAGGCACGTGGAGATATCATCCACGCACATCTCTCCCCGGCCTATGCAGTAAAGGATCCTTCTTCGATTCTGATCTCCCAAGCACTTGAATAAACGGTCGTTCATATGAACGTCTATTCATATCTTATATTAATAGTTAGCGATGGTGATACTGGCAATATATAACTATATAGCACTATTTAGCTTATGTAGTTATTTATAGTCTATACAGACAAAGTATATATTTGTGTTGAGTTTAGTGTCTATCCGATCAATATGCAAGGAAAAAAGAAACGAAACATGGCGGCGTTGGGTGTCTTGGCACTTATGGTGACAGCAACGCTTTTCATGACAGGATGTACGGACAACGGAGATGTACAGGAAGTGAGTGTGGTAGGGTCATCTACAAACCTCCCCATCGCTCAGATGGCAGCGGAAGAATTCAACAGGGAACACGAGAACATACGTGTTTCGGTTGCGGGCGGTGGTTCGGGTTACGGTATAAACGCCATAATCGAAGGCACTGCGGACATCGGTATGGCGAGCAGAGATATCAGACCTGCCGAGATCGAAAAGGTACCTAACGTGGTGGAACATACCGTGGCCCGGGACGGTCTGGCGGTTGTGGTCAGCAAAACGGTGTACGATGCTGGAGTAACAGATCTTACAACAGATCAGGTCAGGGACATCTATTCGGGTGCAATCACCAACTGGAAAGACGTGGGCGGACCTGACGAAGATATCTACGTTGTTGAAAGGGCGGACACATCGGGTACCTATGGTACTTTCATGGAACTCTTGGGACTGGATGAGACTGCGGCACATTCCACACAATTGGAAAATTCGGATGTGGCCAGAACTGTATCGACCGCGGATTATGCCATAGGATACGTGGGCATGGGGTATATAGGAACCAACAATCCTGCTGTGGCCCTGGATGGATATATGCCCACAATGGAGAATGTATTAGCGGGTAACTATCCCCTGCAAAGAGGACTGCACTTCTACACCGATGGTCAACCCACTGGAGCTGTAAAGGAATTTATTGACTTCCTGATGAGTACCAGGGGCCAGGAGATAGTGGCCGAGATAGGTTTCATCCCGGTCAGTGGCTGAACCATGGAGGAATAACGGTGGTCTCGAGGAGAGTCAAGGACAAGTTGGTACACCTTACATTCTTCGGGATCGCCGCGCTCTCCGTAGTTATAATATCCTTTATATTTATATTTCTTTTCATAAGAGCGTATCCCGCCATAGATACATTCGGAACCGGTCTCCTGGGCAGCGAGTGGAACGTTTCCAGGAATAAATTCGGGCTTTTACCGGCCATGTATGGTTCCGTGTTCGTGGCCGTGGGTGCCCTTGCGGTCGCTGTCCCCCTGGGTCTGGGAGCGGCCATATATCTCTCCGAGATAGCTCCGGAAAGGGTAAGGATGATCCTCAAGCCCCTTATCGAACTCCTGGCCGGTATCCCCAGTATAGTATACGGTTTCATAGGTGCCATCCTATTGGGGAGATACCTGTACGATACCTTTGGCATGAGGGGGGTGAACTCCTTCCTTGCGGCCATGCTGGTCCTGGGTATAATGGCACTTCCCATAATAGTGAGCATGTCCGATGATGCCATGAAGGCCGTGCCCAAGGACCTGAAGGATGCGAGCCTTGCCCTGGGCGCTACAAGATGGCAGACCATCAGGAAGGTTACGATACCGGCAGCCATATCGGGCATAACGAGTGCGGTGATCATGGGCATGGGCAGGGCCATAGGCGAAACAATGGCGGTCATGCTGATCATCGGTTCGGTGATGAAGATGCCAGTGCCCTTTTTCAACGTCTTCGATACGGGGAACACGTTGACGGCACTCATCGCTGTGCAGATGGGCGAATCACACGGTATAATCATAAACGTACTGTTCACCGCAGGAATAATGCTGTTCACCATCGTTGCGGTGATGAGCGTTATATCGGACATACTTCAGACCAGAACAACTGAAAAATTCGAGGGGAAAAGATGAGCGGCAGAAAACTGATCGCATTGTGGCTTTTCGTCGTATCCGTGGTTGTCGCCCTGATGGGTTTCTGGTTCATGGCAACCCGGGCATCGATGGATTATTGGGTGATGGCGGGTAGTTTGATACTCATATCCATCACCTGTTATCTTTCCGGAGTGCATCACTACCTGACCACTAAAAATAGGCACGGGAGGTACATTATCCTGTACGGATCGGTGGTACTCATGGTTGCAGGCCTTTCCATCTACATACCGGATGTATTAGACCTAAGGCCGTGGGAGATATACACAAGGATACCGAGTGATTTCTTCTTTTCATTTTTCATGCTCATCATAGGTATACTCAGCAGCTACGTGAGCTTCAGACCCTTCCATAACTTTACAAAGGAAGGAGCACAATCGGGTGCTTACTACATCATTCACCTCTCCATAATATTCACTCTCTTTCCACTGTTCCTCATAATGTTCAACATAATCACCAGGGGTATGGGTGGTATAACATGGGAATTCCTCACTGAGGACATAGTTTCCATGGGTGAAAAAGGGGGGGTCTATCCTGCGATATTGGGAACCCTTGCCATGATATCCCTTACAGCGATCATAGTACTGCCCCTGGGCGTGGGGACTGCCATATACCTTGCTGAATACGCGAGAAAGGGACTGGCTGTTAGGGTGATCAGAACCGCCGTGAACATACTACAGGGAACTCCGTCCATCGTTCACGGTCTATTCGGCTATGCTTTCTTCGTGTTGATACTTTTCAACGGTCAGAAATGCCTCCTGGCAGGCGCCCTCACCCTGGCCATACTCACACTTCCCATCGTCACCCGTTCTGCGGAGGAAGCGTTGAACGCAGTCCCGGGGGAACTGAGGGATGCCAGTCTTGCCCTGGGTGCTACCAAGTGGCAGACCATAAAGAAGGTGGTCATACCCCCGTCCATGCCGGGTATACTGACCGGTACGGTTCTAGGGATAGGAAGGGCAGCAGGGGAGACTGCGCCCATAATGTTCACCGCGGTTTACTTCTCGGGGACAGGAACTCCCAGCGGTCTGTTAAGACCGATAATGGCTCTACCCTACCATCTCCTTTCATTGTACCGACTGGTGGGGTATAGGGATGTGGAACCCCAGGCATGGGCCACCGCCCTGTTATTGTTGATAATAGTCCTGGGTATCAACCTCAGCGCCATAATCGTTCGAGAGAAGTACAGACAGAGGTTTTGAAGATGATCAATAAAGTGCTTGAATTACTGAAGGAAGAGAAGGCCTGCCAACGGATAAGTTTGCCTCCGGGCATTAAGGCAAAAACCTCGGGTTTTAGCTTGTGGTATGGTAGTACAAAGGCATTGAAGGATATAAACATAGAAATAAAGGAGAATAAGGTGACCGCCATAATCGGTCCCTCGGGATGCGGTAAATCCACACTTCTGAGATGTTTTAACCGTATGAACGATACCATCGTATCCGTTAGGACCGAAGGGAACATATGGCTGGACGGTTACGATATATACGACGATGTTACCGACTGTGTGGACATTCGCAGGAAGGTCGGCATGGTATTCCAGAAACCGAATCCGTTTCCCTTCTCAATAGCCAACAACATATACTACGGTTGTCAGGTTAATGATATGGACGTGGAAAAGGACGAAGTTGTGGAGAGGTGTCTGAAACAGGCGGCATTATGGGAAGAGGTGAAGGATAGGTTGAGTGAGAACGCACTCTCCCTATCCGGCGGGCAGCAGCAGAGGTTGTGCATAGCCCGGGCCCTGGCCATCGAACCGGAGGTTATACTTATGGATGAGCCCTGTTCCGCCCTGGACCCCATCGCTACGGCCAAGATAGAGGACCTGATCCACGAGTTGAAAAAAGATTATACCGTTGTGATCGTTACCCACAACATGCAACAGGCGGCAAGGGTTAGCGA
Organism: Candidatus Halarchaeoplasma halalkaliphilum; assembly: GCA_007133925.1. GTDB lineage: Archaea > Thermoplasmatota > Thermoplasmata > Halarchaeoplasmatales > Halarchaeoplasmataceae > Halarchaeoplasma > Halarchaeoplasma halalkaliphilum. The sequence continues at coordinate 9,766 of SLLU01000155.1, forward strand.
TTACACTGCTTACATGTACCTCGGCGAACTCATAGAGTTCGGAAAGACAAAGCAGATATTCGAGAAACCCCGTGAGGAAAACACGGAAAAATACATAACAGGAAGATTCGGGTGAAAACATGGTGCCGGAAGTAAGAAGAGCATATCTAGAGGAATTGAAGGAACTGGGTGGGATGGTCGAGGAGATGGGTGATCTGGCCATAGAGGCTATATCACTAGCCATCCAGGGGCTTGTGGAGCTGGATGAAGAGAAAGTGAAGAAGGTAGAGGACATAGATGCCAGGATCTATGCCTATGACCGTGCCATAGAAAAAAAAGGGTTGAATCTCATCGCCCTACAGGCACCTGTGGCCAAGGATCTTCGTTTCATTGGAACATGTTTGAAGATCATCACCGATCTGGACAGGATAGGACGTTATTCCATGGACATTGGAAAAGTGACCCAACGGCTATCGGGAAAGACCCACATGAAGAAGTTGGTATCCATCCCCTACATGGCCCAGCTGACCATGGAGATGGTAGATATGGCTGTCGATTCCTTTGTGGAAGGAGATGAGGCAAAGCTGGAACCCATATATGAAAGGGAGGAAAAGGTGGATGCACTCTACGACGAGATATTCAGGGAGGTTTTGACATACATGATAGAGGACCCGAAATACATCTCCATGGGGACTCAGTACGTTTTGGTCATAAGATACCTGGAGAGGATGGCGGACCATGCGTGCAATATCGTCGAGAGGGTTGTTTACATGGAGACCGGTGAGATGGTGGAACACGATATATGATCAATAAAGGATGTAGAACCCGTCATCCCTCTCTTCAATAATCACACCGTCTGGTATGAAGAGATCCGTGGTCCATACGTTGGTCTTCAGATGCCCCGAGGGTTCGCCGATCCTTATCTCTCCGTGTCCCTTGGACATGGCCAGGTATGGGATCAGCTGGTCCGCACTCCACCGATCCAGGTGGAATCCGGATTCCATGGCACCCCGTAAGTGATTCGCCGCTTCTTTACCGATTCTCTCCGCAGGCACACCCACCTCTCCCAGTTTACCTACGCCCAGTATCCGCTCACCTTCAGTCCACAGTGTTATCCCTGTTCCCGGGCTGGACGATTCATACGATCCCAGTTTAACGTCCACGGGTATATCCACGAACTCCTTGAGCACCTTTTTCCTCATACGCCTCATTATATGTTCATCCAGGGAGGTTACGAAGGCTTTTCCCCTTATCGTCCGGATCTCATCACCAGTGTCCAGAGAACCGGGTGAGCCGGATTTCGCCGTGAGGATGACCTCGCCCCCTCCCTTTGGATAGTGACCCCTTTTAAGCAGTTCGGATCTCACTTCCAAGCTCATACGTCGAAGGTGTTCCAAAAAGACGTTCTCGAAGAAGTCGTAGGGGGGAGACCATTTTACATCGGTCCCCCCTTTAACTCGGATCTCGTATTCGCCTCCTCCGCTTATGAGGACAGGTAAAACACACTGAAGAAAAAGGGTGATACTGCCGGCCGTGCCTATATCGAATTGGTATGAACCTCCCGATGGTACTCCGGGATCAAACATTATCTCCGGGGAGCCTTTTTCGGCCCCCCTCAGGTCTCCGTGACATATTTCAGCCACCGCTTTCAGGGCCGTCATGTGTTGGTTGGAGAGCCCCGGGTTAGGCCGGTTCTTGCGTATGTTCGTGATCCTGATGGGGGTTTCATTCACCACGGACATTGCCACTGTGGTCCTCAGTATCTGTCCACCGCCCTCTCCGCGGGAACCATCTACGGTTATCATGAGCCGGGGATAGAGCTTGGTGTGTAAAATCCTTTTCACCTTTGAAGAACAACACCTTTAAATATATTGAAATTGTTTCATCAATTGAGGTATGAAGATGGTAAGAAAGCCAGCAGTTGCGGGACAGTTCTATCCCGGAAGCGAAAAAGAGCTCGGAAGGATGATCGAATCCTGTTTCAAACATCCCCTGGGACCTGGGAAAATTCCGGATACCTCAGGTACGGAGCGGAACATAAAGGGTCTCGTGGTACCCCACGCAGGTTACATGTACTCCGGACCCATAGCGGCCCACGGATACTCCGCCCTTTATGAAGACGGTGGGCCTGAGGTAGTGGTCTTGGTTGGTCCGGCACACAGGGGATACGCCGCCGGACCGGCTTCTGTGGACAAAAGGGATTACGAAACACCCTTGGGTAAGGTTGAGGTGGACAGGGAACTTGTTGCCAAGATGGCCAAGGAACCAATAATGGTGGACGAACTCGCCCATCAAGGCGAACATTCCCTTGAAGTGCAGATCCCATTTCTCCAGTACCTTTTCGAGGATATCAAGATCGTGCCTGTGCTTATTAACAAGCAGGATTACGAAACATCCCGGGACGTGGGAAAGGTCATACGGGATACCATCGAAGGAAAAGATACCGTGGTGATCGCTTCAACGGATTTCTCCCACTATGTGAGGAAGGACGTGGCGGAGAAAACAGATCGACTGGCCATAGACCCCATACTCAAGAACGATCCGAAGGGTCTGTACCAAGCAGTTCGCAGCAACAACATCAGTATGTGCGGTTACGGACCCGTGATAGCCATGATGGTGGCCACGGAGTACCAGGAATGCAAGCTCCTCAAGTACGGAACCAGCGGAGACATATCTCCCATGCGGGACGTGGTGGGATATGCATCATTGATATGCCGGTGAAGGGGTATTTGGTTATGAATTCTGAGATATAATAATCGAAATTGGGGTAACGCTTATATAGAACGCATGCATTACCATGCATATAACGATAATCACCCTCCCTCCCTTTTTCTTATTTTTTCGATACGACTACAGTATCTTCTTCAATTCCAGCTCGAAGATCAGTGTTTTTCCCGCCAGTGGATGGTTTCCTTTTTTACCGTAGGCATCTTCGGGAGGTATCTCAACTTCTCTTCGTTCTCCCACAACCATTCCCTTTACCCCATTTTCGAAGCCTTTTATGAGATTGCCTTGGCCCACTTTGAATTCCAGAGGAGCGTAATTTCTCCTGGAATCGTAAACGCCGTGTTTTTTCGCCGTGCTCTCCTTGGAGGAGTCGAACACCGTTCCGTCTTTTAGCCTTCCCGTGTAGTCCACGGATACTCTATCGCCTTGTTTTACAACCATGTTATCACACGAGCAGTAGGAGTTTCCAATATAAAATGAACGGGCTGACAAACATTTAATATGTTCTTCAAGGATTAGGCATCCGCAGTGAACAATGATGATAAGATTGGAATTGAACGGGTGGGACGCCCGTATAGGCTTTTCCGCCTCCCACATAATACCCGGACACAAAAAGTGTGGTCGGCTCCACGGCCACAATTACGCCATCAGTGCCAGGATAGAGGGGGTGGAAACATCGGATGGACTGGTCCTGGACTTTATCACACTGAAAAAAGAGCTTAGGCGTATAGCCGACGAACTGGATCATCGCACCCTCATCGCCCGAGGTGGCAACTTGTTTCAGGTCTGTGGAAAAGAGGTGGAAGTGACTGTGGGAGAAAAGAGGTACGTTTTTCCCAGGGAAGACGTGGTGCTTCTGGACATAGGACATTCCACCACTGAGGACCTTGCCAAGTACGTGCTGGACCGTTTGGTGGAGGAGTACCACATACCGGAGAATATCAAGGTAATAGAGATCGGTGTGGACGAATCACCGGGACAGGGTGCATGGGTCAGGAGGGAACTCTAGTTGCGAGAGGGGGTTGTACTTCTATCGGGTGGACTTGATTCCGCCACGGTCCTGGGGATAGCGGATTCGGAGCTGGACAGGGTCCGTACACTCACTTTCATATATGGTCAGAGAGCGGACAAAGAAGTGGAGTGTGCGAAAAAACTGTCCCTGCACTATGACGTGGAGGAACACAGGGTACTGAGCATACCCCTTGAGAGACTCACTGAATCATCACTGTTCAAAGGCGGAACGGACATTCCATCCCACGAAAGCGCGGAAATACCCGGCACGTACGTACCGGCCAGGAACATCATCCTGCTGAGTATGGCATTGGCCTACGCAGAATGTGTGAACGCCCATGCCATATACATCGGCGCCAATGCCGTGGATTTCAGCGGATACCCTGACTGTCGTCCGGAGTTCTATCGTGCCTTTCGCCAGATGGTCAAGGAAGGGACTAAAAGGGGGGTAGAGGGGGATCCCGTGGAGATAAGAGTGCCACTGCAGAACATGTCAAAAAAAGAGATCATCCAGAAGGGAAACGAACTGGGCGTACCCTTCGAGCTCACCTGGAGTTGCTATCGTGAAGGGGTTACTGCCTGCAGGGTGTGCGACTCCTGCGTACTTAGACTGAAGGGCTTTCATGAGGCAGGGCTGGAGGACCCTGTAGCATATAATGCATCGACTGCCCCGATAGATTAATATCTGAAAGGTCACTGTGACAGAATTATGAAAGCATTCAGTGAAGTGAGGGGAAAAGAGGTTTTAAGCAACGATGGTAGAACCATGGGTAAGGTGGACGATTTCACCTACGAACCAGATCATACCATAAAAAGCATGATCACCAAGATGAACAAAGATGTGGTCGAGGACGTGGGAGAAGATAAGCCACTGATATCATCCCTTAAATTGGGCATAGGTGTGGAACAGATAAAAGCCTTGAGCGATAAGGTGGTTCTCCACGAACCTATAAGTGAGTTGTACAAACACTTCTTAGAGGTCTTCGAAGATGAGAAAATCAGTTCTCTAGTGGGGATGAAGATCACCGGTAGTCAGGGAAGAAACATCGGAAAGGTAAAGGATGTGATCATGGACACGGATACCTGGGGCGTCCCTAACTTATTGGTGACTATAAACCCAGAAGTTATGGACATATTGGATGTGGAGAAACCCATATTATCCAAAACCAAACTCGAGATATCCATGAATCACGTTGGTAGCATCGGAGATATGATCATGCTCGATACCTCCGCAGAGGAGATGAACAGGGTCATCAAAGAAGTTCCCATCAAAAGATCGTGAATCATACCGGTTTTTACGGCAACAAAGACTGCTTTGTCCATTGTACCCTATCTAAATTGAAGGGAGATGTTGGGAAAGAGATAAATACACCATGGTGGTAAAGGCCATACGGCGGCGGGATTAGATTCCCGCAGGAGATGTGCCCTGCAAAAGGGTGAATCCGTAAACAAGGAGTTGTTAAGATGGCAGACGAAACTGAAGATATTTACGATGAGGAAGCTGAAGAAGCTTTGGAAACCAAAGGAAGCATGTACAGGTATATAGGAGA
>SLLU01000145.1 GCA_007133925.1 Candidatus Halarchaeoplasma halalkaliphilum
CTCCCTTACCCTGACGAATATCTCGTCGCCTATCCGAAAACCGGCTGCGGATAATTCATCCTCGTTGAGACTCACGTGAGCGTTGTGATATTGGCCATCCGAACCTTTTGCTCCGCTTGGACTCAAACGTTTCTTTCGCACCATGGTTTTACCTTGAGAATCGGACGGACTTTCGATTATATAATCATTGTGCATGGGAAAGGTGATGCTTCTTTGGAGGGCTATCCCCCCAACATGAGTTACAATTAACCTATGCATAAGTTATACATAAGTTATTTATAACATAAAAGCATTGGGTATAAGGATGAGGCCGCGCTACGATTCTTGGACAGACAGGGTTCGGGCGATGAAATGGAAGATAATGGCGCTTTCCCTCATACTCCTTCTGATCGTTTTCATCGTGAACAACGAACTCAGTGAAAGGCGAGAAGTGATCAAGATATCCGGTGCCTACGCACTCTATCCAATGATGACCATATGGATAGAGGAATATCAGAAGGTGAACCCGGATGTGATAATAGATGTATCGGGAGGAGGTGCGGGCAAGGGGATGGTGGATGCCCTTACCAGGATGTCAGACATAGGCATGGTGTCCAGGGATATCTACCCCGTGGAGGTGGAACAGGGGGCATTCTATGTCGGAGTCTGCAAGGATGCCGTGATCCCAACTATAAACTCCAGGAACCCGGTTATCGATCAGCTCAGGGAGAGAGGGGTCACAAGGGCGGAATTCGAGGATATATTCATAACAGGCAGGATAAATACATGGGGACAATTGGTGGGAGATCCCACAAACACCAACCGTATAAGGGTCTATACCAGGGCGGATTCCTGCGGTGCCGCGTATTCCTGGGCGGCCTACCTGGGGGATTACACGCAGAGTGACCTCACCGGCGAGCATACCACCGGGATCAACTTTGACCCTGGGCTGGCCGATGCCGTGATAAACGATATACACGGGATCGGATACAACAATATCAACTTCGTTTACGATATGAGAACGGGCCTTCCCCTGGACGGCCTTGCAGTGGTCCCCATCGACCTGGATGAGAACGGGATTCTGGACCCGTGGGAGGATTTTTACCATACGCGGGAGGACATACTGGAGGGTATATCCGCCGGTCACTACCCATCGCCTCCGGCAAGGGAGTTGTATCTGGTTACAAGGGATGAGTTCTCCGGCCCGTCCAGGGACTTCGTGATATGGATACTCACAGAGGGCCAGATGTACGTGGGTCAGGGTGGATATGTTCCACTATCCGGGGAGACCATCGAAGAGGAGTTGAGTAAAATGGGACACCCGACTGGAGGACCGTCATGATCTCGAAAAAGGCCTGGGATCGCATATACGAAAGATTGCTCACTGTACCGAGCCTGATAGTGGTGTCGGTCTTCATATCCATGTTCGCTTTCCTCATATATAGGTCCATACCTATCCTTGAAAGCAAGAGTCTGGGGCACCTCCTTCTATCCTCCCGGTGGAACCCGGACAGGGGGAGTTTCGGCCTTTACCCCATGATAGTGGGGACGATCATGGTCACCGTGATAGCCATGATGATCGCGGTGCCCATATCCATATTCAGCGCCATCTACATATCGGAATACGCCCCCCGAAGGTTGAAATCCACCATCAAGTCCATCATAGACGTGCTGGCCGGGATCCCATCGGTTGTTTACGGGATGTGTGCCATACTGGTGCTCGTACCCCTGGTCAGTGACCATGTTGGACCGTTTTTCGGGGTCGATACCACCGGTTACACAGTTCTCACTGCGGGGATCACCCTTTCCGTCATGATATTCCCCATAATCATCTCCATGTGTGTCGAGGCCTTTCAATCGGTTCCCCTTACCCTGAGAGAAGCCTCCCTCACACTGGGCGCCACCAAATGGGAGACCGTGAAGTATGTGGTATTCCGAAAAGCGTCACCAAGTGTTTACTCATCCATTCTCCTCGGGTTCGGAAGGGCCTTCGGGGAAACCATGGCTGTGGCCATGGTCATAGGAAATCTTCCCTTCGTGCCAAGATCCGTTTTCAGCCCCGCCACCACCATCCCGGCGGTGATCGCAACTACCTACGGGGAGATGATGTCACTGCCCCTGTTCGACTCGGCCATAATGTTCTCCGCATTGCTGCTGCTCATAATAGTCGTTATCTTCAACATACTGGCTAAGGTGGTAATAATGAAATATAGCAGGTGAATGAGATGGATAAAAGAAAGTTGGAAGAAAAAATATTCAAGGTCATCATGGTTGTCTCACTGTGTATAGTGATGGGTGCCCTGTTCTCCATCCTGGGTATAATCTTCGTGAAGGGAGCCTCTTCCCTGAGCGTAGGCATGGTCACACAGACACCCACCGGGGGCTATTACCTGGGAGGGGGAGGGGGTATACTGAATGCAATAGTGGGCTCCCTCTATCTGGCAGCGGGTGGTACGCTGCTCGCGTTCTTTATTAGTCTGGGTGTTGCCCTTTACCTGCAGAAGGAATTCGCTCCGGCGAAGGTTTCCCATACCATACGTTTCATGCTGGATGTCATGTGGGGCATCCCCCCTGTTGTTTACGGTGTTTTCTGTTTCATAATCATGATATTCCTGGGTATAGGGACCTCCCTGCTGGGGGGCATAATCGCCCTGACACTCATAGAGATACCCATAATGACCAGGATGATGGACGAAAGCATATCCAACGTCCCTTTGGAACTCAAGGAGGCGTCATATTCCCTGGGCAGTACAAAGTTGGATGCCGCCCTCTACATCACCCCCAGGCAGGCACTTCCCGGTATAATATCCGGGGTGCTGATAGCCTTCGGGAGGGCCGTGGGGACCGCCGCACCCCTGCTCTATACCACGGGAACCAGTAATCACATACCGTCCTCTCTATTCGATTCCGCCCACTCGCTTCCGGTGATGATATTCGAGCTCACAACCTCCCCCATACCCGAGGTGCGTGACAGGGCCTATGCCGCGGCCTTCATACTGTTGAGCATAGTTCTGGTGGTGAATCTGATCTCCAGAAAGTTGACAAAAAGGGTGGGAGCCTACGTGATCAGGTAGAGGTGTTCATATGACAGAAAACAAAGAATACAGGATAGTTACAAAGGACCTCAACGTGTGGATCGGCAAGAACCATATACTGAAGGACGTTAACGTGGGGATCCCGCCACGGGGGATAACGGTCATACTGGGACCGTCGGGGTGCGGGAAGACCACACTGCTCAAATCCTTCAACCGGCTGATAGACCTCGTTGATGGTGTCAAGGTAAGGGGTACCATCCTCCTGGACGGGATGGATGTTTACCATAACACACAGGATATAGAGGATGTCCGTAAAAAGATGGGATTGCTCTGTCAAAGACCCACGCCCCTCCCCATGTCAATCTACGATAACGTCACCTATGGCTTATGGGTTCACGGGGAGCGCAGCAGAAAGGCACTGGACAATAAAGCCGAGACCTACCTGAAAAAGGTGGGATTATGGACGGAAGTCCATGATCGGCTGACGGATCCGGCCACCAAACTTTCCCTGGGACAGCAGCAGCGTCTCTGCCTGGCAAGAGGTCTTGCCGTGGAACCCGAGGTCATACTGTGCGACGAACCTACCTCGGCCCTGGACCCCACCTCATCCCGGAAGATCGAGAATATGCTCAGGGAACTGAAGAGCGTTTACACCATCGTGCTGGTGACCCACACCCTGCGTCTGGCTGAATTGCTGGCGGACCATGTGATATTCATATACAACGGCCGTGTCATGGAGCAGGGGGAAGCCAGGCAGGTGTTCGAACATCCCAAGAGCGAGCTCACAAAGTCCTTCATGATCGGAGAGATACTCTGATTCGGGTTAGAAATCCCAGTCGGGCTGGGGTCTCGGAATCCTCAGGACCTGGTCCAGGTCATTTATGAGGGATGGAGGGGCCTCTATCTCATCGGTCAATGCCAGTGAGGAAGGAGGTCTCACACCCAACCACATCCTTGTGAAGGCGTTCACCGATGTTTTCAGGGTGGGCAGTCCGGGGGTTTTACCATCTC
>SLLU01000095.1 GCA_007133925.1 Candidatus Halarchaeoplasma halalkaliphilum
GTGGACACTGATGGTGAAGGCGTGGTTACTGTAAGTCCGGAAGGAACGGAGTTCGAAGAAGGAACCACCGTCACATTGACTGCGATTCCAACAGAGGGTTGGACATTCGTCAGATGGGAAGGCGGAGCATCCGGAACCAGTGTGTCAACCAGTGTAACCATGGAAAACGACATAACTGTTACCGCAGTCTTTGAAAGGGACGATGAAAAACCCTCTGAATCCGGTTTCCTTGAAGACTACTGGTGGGTTCTTCTTATAATTATCATAGTGGTAGTAGTCCTGGTGATCCTGGTTGCCAAGCAGGGAAAACAAGAGCCTGAGGATATATATGAAGAATCGGAAGACGAATATCTTGACGAGGACTTTGATGAGATGGATATGGCATGATTGTATCGATACATGAACCACCGAAAATTTAAAGTCTTGATTCAAAATAGTACCGTCCATGTCCCAACCCGGAATCGAAGAATTCATCGAAATGGAAAACAAATGGTTGAAGAGATGGGAAAATAGCGATATATACAGCTTCGATACCGAATCTGACAAAGAGATTTTTTCGATAGATACCCCTCCTCCGACCATATCCGGAAGAATGCACATCGGTCATGCATTTTCGTATACTCAGATGGACATGATCGCCAGATACAAGAGGATGAGGGGCTACAACGTGTTCTATCCATGGGGTTTTGATGATAACGGAATTGCAACGGAGTTATATGTAAAAAACGAAACCGGTGTGGATCCCAAGGATGTGGGCAGGGAGAGATTCATAGAACTATGCTTGGAAGAAAGCAAAAAACTGGAAGACGATCTGCAAAGAAAATGGAAGAGGGTTGGGACCTTTCCGGATTACAGCATCTTCTATCGTACGATCGATGAGAGATCCCGTAAAACATCTCAGAAATCGTTCATAGAACTGTACAAGCTGGGAAGGGAGTACCGAAAGGAGTCTCCAACGCTATGGTGCCCTCATTGTGAAACCGCCATATCCCAGGTTGAGACCGATGACATAGAAAAGAAGGGTACGTTCAACAACATAACATTCGATCTTGTGGACGGAGAACAGTTCACTATATCGACCACCAGACCAGAACTTCTATCCGCATGTGTTGCGGTATTCGTTCATCCCGATGATGAAAAAAACTCACATCTCGTAGGTAAAAGGGCCATCGTACCTCTATTCGACCATGAAGTACCGATACTGGAAGACGATAGGGTCGATATGGAGACAGGTACGGGCATAGTCATGTGCTGTACATTCGGGGATCAGATGGATATCGATTGGTGGTACTCACACGACCTCCCACTACGGATAGCCATAGACGAAACCGGTCACATGACTGATAAATCCGGTGTATATTCCGGCTTGGATGTTTACGGGGCCAGGGAAAGAATCATCCAGGACCTTAAAAAAGCGAACAAACTGGGTAAACAGTGGAAAATTCTCCATTCTGTCAATGTACATGAAAGGTGTGATACGCCAATCGAGTTTCTTGTTACCAAACAGTGGTTCATTAGATACATGGATCTGCGAGAGGATTATCTAAAAATCGGTGAAAAACTTAACTGGTATCCGGAACACATGAAGGTGCGGTATGATAACTGGGTCAAGTCCCTGAAGTGGGATTGGTGTATATCTCGACAGAGATACCATGGGATCCCATTTCCCGTTTGGTACTGTAAAAATTGCGGGGAGGTAAAACTCGCTGAAGACCAGCAGCTGCCGGTGAATCCTCTGGTTGATGAGCCCTTGGGAGTGTGTGAGAATTGTGGATCCCACGAGTTCGACCCAGAGCATGATGTTCTTGACACCTGGGCCACATCCTCCTTAACACCTTTGATAGCAACGGGATGGATAGATGACTCCGAACTGTACCACAAGGTATTCCCCTTCAGTCTCAGACCCCAATCCCACGATATAATCAGTTTCTGGGCATTCAACACCATCGTTAAAAGTCTGTTTCATACCAATGAAAAACCATGGGATAACATCATGATCCATGGGTATCTGATGCTACCCGGGGGAAAGGCCTTTTCTTCGTCAAGGGGCGTAATAATCGATCCGGAGGAAGTTGCGGAAGAATTCGGGGCGGATGCGATAAGGTACCTAAGCGGCTCCAATAAACCGGGTGAAGACGCAGAGTTCGAAAAGAAATGGTTGAAACGTGGTCAGAAGATAAGAACAAAGTTCTGGAATATTCAGCAGTTCATAGGCAATTCCGTTAAAGATAAAATCAAGGATGCACCAAAACTGAGAACGGTTGATAAGTGGCTTCTTAGCAAATACAGCCAGGTGGTGAAAAACGCAACGGAGTACATGGATGGTTATAGGTATGATAAGGCCCTTCAGGAAGTGGAATATTTCATGTGGCATGTACTGGCCGACCATTACATAGAGATGATAAAACATCGTATCTACAACGAGGATGATGTTGCGGTAAAATACACGTTGTTCAACGTTGGACTGGGCATAACAAAATTATTGGCGCCCGTGATGTGCTTTGTTACTGAGGAGGTCTATCATAGATTCTACTTGGAAAGTGAGGGCGAAAAGAGCATACATTTGTCTCCATGGCCTGAACCAAAATGGGATGATCCCAAGGCCGAGATACATGGGGACATGGTTCGTGATGTGATCCAGGCCGTAAGGCGCTGGAAAAGCGAAAACGGCATAGCACTGAGTGCGGAAATCCCCCCCCTGGAAGTGGTGGCCCCCACAACTTCCATAATGCATGCACTCCAACAATCAGCAGATGATATACTAAACACCGTAAAAACTCCCGAAATTCGGTTCGTTCCCTCAGAAGAAGTTACTGAGGAAATCGCCTCTGTCAAACCGGTGTATTCCCGTTTGGGCCCGAAGTTCAAAAGCGATGCACCAAAACTTTACGCTGAATTGAAAAGTATCGACCCATCTAGCATCTCGTTTCCTTTTGAAATGAACATTGAAGGAAGCAAGGTAGTACTTCATGAGGAAGATGTGGAATTGGAGACGGTGACCAAAGTTCACGGGCGAGAGGTGGACATACTGGATGCAGGGGAATTCACCGTGCTGATGCCTCGATCTCAATCATAAACATTCGCTATTACCTGCAGGTCCCTGACAATCTGAACAGATACCATTTTGGGAATGATCCCTGCATATCATCCTACCACAGAGGCTACAGGATAACACGGCCGGTTCTCCACACACATGACATAAACCAATCAATTTCATGTCAAACACCTTTTTTCAAAGAGTATGTCTCACATATAAATCTATTTCTCCATAATGTTTTTGAACTCCAAAATCATTATATGCTTCCTGGTTCTACCCTTCAATTGTTGATAACCATGGTAGATTACAACCACATATTCTCGAAAAGGGCCCAGGGAATGAAGGCATCTGAAATACGCGAGCTTTTGAAACTCACACAACGGCCAGGGATAATATCCTTCGCCGGAGGACTTCCGAATCCGGATGCCTTTCCCAAGGAAACAACTCTGAAGATAGTGAACGAGTTGTTGAACGAGATACCGGAAAAGGTCCTTCAGTACGGATCCACAGAGGGTGTTCCCGAACTGAGAAAGGCGCTTGCCGAGAATATGGCAAAAAGGGGGATGAAGGTCGAGCTCAATCAGATCATGATAACCCATGGATCACAGCAGGCGCTGGACCTACTGAGCAGAGTTCTTCTTGATCCCGGTGATACCATCGTAGTGGGTTCACCGACTTACCTCGGGGCCACGGGTGCTTTCAGGGCCTTCCAGGCCAGGATGGAAACAGTTCCCGTTGGAGAGGACGGGATGGATATGGATGCTTTGGATAAAAAGTTGAACGAGCTGGATAAAGAGGGAAAAAAGCCAAAGTTCGTTTACACCGTACCCACATTCCAGAACCCCTCTGGAGTCACCATACCCGGAGAGAACAGAAAGCGATTACTTGAAATCTGTTCTAAATATGATGTATTGATAGTGGAGGACTCACCATACTCATACCTCCGATATGAAGGGGAACCCCAGCCGCATTTACTCTCATTGGATACCGAGGACCGGGTGTTGAGGCTGCAGACGTTCTCAAAGATCCTGGCACCTGGTTTCAGGATAGCATGGGCCGTTGGTCCCGCCCAGCTCATCGATAAGATGGTCATAGCCAAACAGGCGGGGGACCTGTGCAGCAACCCATTCGGACAGTATGTTGCATGGAAGTACATCGCATCAGGTGCTCTGGACGAACACCTGGAATACATCAAGGAACTGTACAACGAAAAGCGACTCACCATGCTGGAGGCCATGGAACAGCATTTCCCCCCGGAGGCGAAGTGGAATAAACCCATGGGCGGCATGTTCGTTTGGGTCAAGTTGCCCGAGTACATTAACACCCGGGAGATGTTCGAAAAAGCCCTCCAGCAAAATGTGGCCTATGTTGTGGGAGATGCCTTTTACGTGGAAAACGAGGGATACAACACCATGCGGTTGAATTTCTCCCATTCATCTGAAGAGGAGATAAAGGAAGGCATCAAACGTCTGGGAGAGGTCATAAAACAGGAGATCGCGGAGAAAAAGGGGAAGATCACCGAGACAATAATAACTCCTTAATATAACTCATCCCCACGGATCGAACTAAAAGGGGTAGCGTTGATGACAGTAACCTTAATAATCAACCTGAACATTGTGGTTTTACCGGTAGATATACCGGTAGATATCACATGGGATCGCACAAGGGATGGGATGTCCATGGGAGGATAGTAATATGACAAAATTGGCATATTCAGAACGGATGGAACGCTATTTCAGATCATTGGATGAAGAAGCTAGAAAATGTTATAAGGTCGCAGAGGGTGCAAGGGCAAAGGGATTTGATCCGGAAACAGATGTTGAAATCCCCATGGCTGAGGACTTGGCCTTGAGGGCGCAGGAACTTACTGGTATAGAAAATACCGCCGATAAGATCCGGGAGTTGAGTGAAATCCACGAGAGTAGGGAAGTGGTGTCCATCTTGATAGCCAAGGAAGTAGCCTCAAGAAAAACCGGCTCGGTGAATGAGAGACTGGAGAATGCAGTTCGGATAGGCTTGGCAGTACTCACCGAAGGAATCCTTGTGGCGCCCCTGGAAGGTATAGGCAAGCTGGATATAAAGACCAACTCAGATGGTACGGATTACGCGGAGATATCTTTCGCAGGACCCATTCGTTCCGCAGGAGGTACAGGACAGGCCATGAGCGTCCTAATAGCGGATATCGTTCGTCGCGAACTGGGCATAGGTGCCTTCAAGGCTACCCCGGACGAGATACAGCGTTTCAAGGAAGAGGTGCCCCTGTACAAAAAGGCAAGGAGCCTTCAATATACTCCCTCTGCCCAGGAGATAGAGATCATCATAAAAGGATGTCCCGTGAGCATAAGCGGTGAAGGCACGGAGAAGGAAGAGGTATCGGGTAATCGGGATCTCCCCCGGGTTGAGACCAACAGGATCAGGGGCGGAGCATGTCTTGTGATCGCCGAGGGTATGTGCTTAAAGGCCCAGAAGATAAAAAAGCATGTGGATAAACTGGATATAGAGGGCTGGGATTTTCTTGAAGATTACATAGATAACTATGCCAGTGCCAAGGAAGATAAAGGGGAAAAAGAGAAAGGCATATCTCCCAACTTCAAGTACATTAAGGAAACCATCGCGGGTCGTCCTGTATTCGGCCACCCTTCTGTCAAAGGCGGTCTTCGTTTGAGGTATGGTCGGGGTCGGACACTGGGATTAGCATCTATCGCAGTCAACCCCGCCACCATGTACATCTCTGGAGAGTTCATGGCCTTGGGTACACAAGTAAAGGTGGAACGGCCCGGAAAGGCCGGTGCCATCACACCCTGTGATACCATCGAGGGGCCTACAGTTTTGTTGAAAGACGGAAGTGTGTTGAAAGTGAACACCGGCCAGGAGGCACGGGATCTGAAGGACAAGGTAAAGGAAATAATCGACATGGGCGAGATACTGATCCCCTACGGAGAATTCCTTGAAAACAACCATCCTTTGGTACCCGGGGCATATTGCCACGAATGGTGGGTTCAGGAAGCGGATATGGATCTGGATGAAGATGATATATCCCATGAAAAGGCGGTCGAACTTTCTCTCAAGGGTAAACCACTCCATCCAAAATACGTTTATTTTTGGGACTACAGCGATATCGAAAGTATTTCCTCCCTCAGGGATCACATATCTGCAAATGGGAAGATCGACGGGAAACTACAGATAGATCTGGACCGGGAGGTGAAAAAGATAATGGAGGACATAGGGATCCCCCATGTTCTCGAAAAAGATAGCATAGTAGTTGAGGAATACGCGCCCCTTCTTTTTTCCTTGGGTATCGACGTGGAGTCCATGGCGAAGAAGGGAGAAAGCAACGCTGCTGACCCCTTTGCCTATGTTTCCGAACTAGCGGGTGTTCCAATAAGGAGCAAAGGCCCCACCCCCATCGGTTCTCGTATGGCCCGGCCTGAAAAGGCAAAGGAACGCAAGATGGACCCACCGGTACATTCTCTTTTTCCAGTTGCGGATGCCGGAGGATCTCAACGACTCATACCCGAGGCCGCCCAGAAAAAGGTCATAGAGGTGGTAGTCAGTGCCCGTGAGTGCACGCGCTGCGGTAAGAAAGGAGCACAGATAAGGTGTACATGCGGGGGCCGTACCGATATAATAGATGAGCCCCGGTTGCAGAGGATACCCTTGCAAAACATGTATCGTCATGCCCTGTCAAACCTTAAGATCGGTGGGAACATAACCCGGATAAAAGGGGTGAAGGGCATGATGAACAAAACCAAAACACCGGAGGCCCTGGAAAAGGGGATACTAAGGGCAAAACACGACGTTTATGTGTTCAAGGACGGTACCACTAGATATGATATGACCGATCTTCCGGTGACCCATTTCAAACCAGGGGAGATCGGATTATCCCTGGAGAAGGCAAGAGAATTGGGTTACACTACTGATGCGAAAGGTGAGGAACTGTGCCGTGAAGATCAGGTGGTGGAACTCATGGTCCAGGATTTCATAGCTTCCGCAGACGCCGGACCTTATCTGGTAAAGGTAACTAAATTCGTTGATGAGCTTTTAGAGAAATATTACGGTATGGAACCCTACTACAACGCCGGGAGTTCCGAGGATCTCATAGGCCATCTGGTGGTCGGACTGGCACCTCATACATCCGGTGGAGTGTTGGGAAGACTCATAGGGTTCAACAAGGGAAAGGCGGGTTATGCCCATCCCTTCTTTCACGCTGCCAAGAGAAGAAATTGCGATGGTGACGAGGACTGCGTGATGCTGCTCCTGGACGGCCTGCTGAACTTCTCTCAGAACTTTTTACAAGAGAAGAGGGGTGGTAAGATGGACGTCCCACTTGTACTCACAACCCGTATCAATCCTGATGAGATCGACAAGGAAGCACACAATGTGGATACCATGTGGCGTTATCCTCTGGAGTTCTATCTCAAAGCGATGGAGTACGCAGATCCAAAGGAAGTCCTTGAAATAATGGATATTGTGGAAAAACGGCTTGGGACTCCGGGGCAGTACGAAGGATTCGGATATACCCATGACACAACGGATATTTCCGAAGGCCCCAAGAGCAGCAACTACACGAGATTGGGTAAGATGACCGAAAAAATGGAGGCCCAGATCCGGGTTGCCAAGATCATAAGGGCCGTGGATGAGAACGATGTTGTCTCTCGGGTCATACAGGATCATTTCATCCCAGACATAATGGGTAATTTCAACAAGTTCTGCCTCCAGAAGATCAGGTGTACCAAATGTAACAAGAAATACAGGCGACCGCCACTGAGTGAAAAATGTGTTTGCGGTGGAAATCTGACCCTGACAATACACCGGGCAGGGGTGAAGAAGTACCTAGATACCTCATTGAAGATGATAGAGAGATTCGAACTATCTGATTACCTCTCTCAAAGGGTAAAACAGGTGAGTGACCAGATGGATTCACTCTTCGAAAATGACAAGGTATCCACTCCGAGCCTGGAAGAGTTCATGTGAACCTATCCGAATGAAAAGAGATCTGATTGCTTTTCCCTTCTCACGGATCCTGCCACATTCTCTATTAAATCAACCACCCGATCTTCGGTGAAATCCCTCTCGCCACAGAGGAACTCAACGATCCCGTCGGTATCGGGTTCACCGAATTTCAGTTCGTAGTTGTCGGTGACCTTCGGCTCCAGAAAGAGTTTCTTTATCTCGTCATGGTTACCGATGGATGCACCTTCTTTCTCCAGAATAGTTTCCAAAGATCCCATTTCCTTTACCTTTTTTAGTCCTCTTTTCGGTCCTATCCCCTTAACACCTTCGTTGTAATCCGTGCCACATAGAAGGGCTATATCCACCAGCTGCTCACGGGTGATACCAAGATCTTCCAGGACCTCATCAAGTATCATTATCTCTGGTGTTATCTCCCTATATTCATTCCGTCCGGGCATCTTCCTTTTGCCGGTAACTGTCAGATTCCTTACCAATCTGGGTGCACCGCATAATAGTGAATCGAAGTCCTGGCTGCCCACCGCCCATGCATCTCCGTTGATGACCATGTGAGATGCTTGGGCCTCCCCTTCGGCTGGGGCCTGAACCCACGGTATCCCCATGAGTTCCAGCAATCTCTTTGAGTCCATGATTATCTCCTTGCTCATCCTGGAGGTTTGCTGGGCTTTGGTGCGTGCCTTTTCAAGATCACCTTCCCTCAAGGCCTTCTCGTGCTCCTTTTCCGCTTGGATCTTCCTCATCTTCCGCTTTTCAAGGGTCCCTTCTTTCATGGTGTCCGGTTCTCCGTCCAACACATAAACTGGTCTGATCCCTTCTTTTAAAAAATTCGCGTTGCGGTAGAGGAGACCAGATAGGTGAGATGTTACGTTACCCTTGGAATCCATTAGAGGTTTGCCGTCTCTCTGTCTGATACTGGCCAGGAATTGATATATTATGTTGTAACCATCCATGGCGATCCGTTTTCCACCCAGATCTTCCAAGGCTATCTCCTGTGAAAACAATATTTTACCGATGGCAACGCCCATGAATATTCACCTAGAAAACCGCCCCTTCGGTATGTACCTTTATGCCTCTGTCCGTGATCTCGTAGGGCTTTATCGATCTTGAATGCTCGATGCGTCTCATCTTGATGATCTGTATGCTCATCTGATCTTCCTGCTTTTCATAGTCATATCTGAGCAGTATAACACCGTCAACGGTGTACTCCACAAGACCGTCCCTTGAGCTGTTTCGATTGTCATCTTTTACCTCGGCGGTCAGCAATGTGGTGGCACCGGTATCCTTGATCATAGTACAGAGTCCGAACAGGCGTTCTCTCTTTTCCCGTGGATTATCCGAGAGCATGTTGAGTAGTGATACTGAATCTATAGCGATACGCTGTGCTCCGAATTTTTTTATGAAATTCGGTAGTTCACTATTCAGCTTGTTTATGGTGGCATCCGCATCGCCTGGGCTGAGCTTTTCAATTACTATTTCCTCAGACTCGATGTACTTTGTCAGATCCCAACCATATGCTCCGGCGGTTTTCACCATGGCATCTCGGTCTTCCTCCAGAGAGATGAAAACGCATTTTTCCCCCTTTTCAAGACCTTCCCAAAGATACTGGAGGGCAAAAGAAGTCTTACCCGTACCGAAAGACCCCATTACCGTGAACACATGGCCCTTGGGAACTCCCCCGTTCAACATGGTGTCCAGACCAGCTATACCTGTGGTCACTCTTTCTATCATCTTATATCACCTTATATATTCATAGTTTGTCACATGGTAACCCGCATAGCTGGTTACCTCAGCGGTGAAGCGAGATATCTTTTCCTTTTTTATATGTGGTAGCACGCTCATGAATTTTTCAACAGTCATGTAACGCTGGCGCTGGGAAGTCGTGTAGCTCTTTGACCACTCGAAGGAGATCACACCGTCAACGCTGTCGGTAAGCAGATATTCAACACTCTTTTCCACTATTCCTTTGGAAAGGAGGAGGTATACGATCCCGCCCCATGATTTTGATGCCCTCCTCATGCCCTTGACTATGGTAACCAGTTTTTCCGTATCTATGTTTGAGTTGGTAAGAAGGTCCGTGAGGGAATCTATGATGACTATGTTATCACTGGCATGGGCATCCAGAAAATCCACCAGCTCGGTGAGAAGATCGGTACCCCCGTTGTTAGAAAAGATATTTCCTCCGGAACTACCAGTCCAGCTACTGGGTACCATGGTCCGCCGGAAGTAAGACTCCGAGAGATCCTTGAAGTTAAGACTTGAATTTATGGCATCGTAGTAATCCTGGTTGAAGGACATCTTCACTTCCTCCAGTATATCCTCCTTGGACCTTGAGATCGTTAAGTAAAATATTTCCTCCGGCAAAACCGCCTCCTTGCAGTTATCCCCGAGTATGATGGCAAGGTCCTCCGGAGTTTCCTTAACCTTTAGTATCTTAGCCGATGCAGTATAGGCAAATTCAATGGCCCCTGCACCTATCTCTGTGAAAAGGAGTACTACCGAACCGGCGGGTAAGCCTCCATTTAAGATAGAATCAAGATCGCTAATTCCACTCGGTATCCTTTTCATCTGAAACACCTGTTGTACCAATGCCGCAGATAAGGGAATGGATGAGGTCAAACAAATACTTTGCCGACATTTTCAAAAAATTCGCATAAATTTTGTCATCATGGATCAGGACCTCCGGCACTAAACTTCCGAGAGTATGGAGTTGGTCGTCGTTGTCGGACAAAAGTGTTGCCTTAAAGACATACCTTTTTCTTAGAGTAAAAAAGAAGAGTGCGGGTGCCGGGATTTGAACCCGAGTTCTAAGCTTGGCAAGCTCAAGTGATACCAGGCTACACCACACCCGCACGAGTATGGTTTTATCCTTGTATATCGGGATAGATATCCTGAGGTGGTGTAAGATTATATCTCTTATAAATATTGTCCTACTCCCCCAGCAGTTCACGGCACCTTTCCAGGGCCGTTTTATCCTGCAGTTTCTCGAATATCTCCTTCGCCTCCCTGAGGAATATCCTACGGGAACTACCCTTTTGCTCATTCCCGTATTTCAGGAGCCTGTTCCCCAATTCTTTTTTTGCTTCCCTTGAACTCTGTGTTCGGATCGGTAATCTTGTGGCCCTGCGTAGATATCCTATCTTTTTCATCTCCCCTCGAGCGGTCTCTGCGGCCTTGATGTAATTATCCAAGGCCTCTTCGATCATCCCCGCTTTCTCATAATGCTCTGCTAACTGTGGACGATAGGTATCCAGTGAATCTGCGGATAAACGAAGTATCGCATGGGCAGCTTTTTTATGAAGTCTTTTCTTATTATCCATGAACTGGTTCGAGTATAGAATATCTCGGAATGCGGAGTGTTTGAAAGAATATCCTTCCATGTCTGCTTCTTCAACCATGATCCCCCGTTCCACGGCCACATCCAACATATCCAGTACCTTCATGTCGTCTTCATCGATCAGTTCGGATAACAGAGGATAGCTGATCACGAGTCCCAATATGCTCGCTCTTTGCAGGAGGTCTTTTGTTTCAGGATCAAGTTTTACCATCTTCCTTTCGGCCACATATCTTACTGTTGAAGGCCATTCGATATCATCTTCTGGTAGAGGATACCTGTCTTCCTCTGGGATGATCAATCCCTTTGCCATCATGGATTTAACGGTCTCTGCGATGAACAGTGGATTTCCTTCCGTCTTTTCATGGATGAACTCTCTGAAGAAAGGAGGTGGTTCAACCTTCAATAAATTTGTCAGAAGTTCATGAGTGTCGTTTTCTTCTATAGGGTGGAGGTCAATATGGGTGCATATATCTTTTTGACGTAGGTAGTAAAAAGTCTCTTCTAGTGCATGAAATGCATGGGCCTCTTCTGGTACGTATGTACCTACCAGCAGGACAGGGAGTTCTCCTATGTTTTCTGATATATATCTGAAAGCCAGTAGAGACGGTTTATCCACCATGTGCAACTCCTCGATGACTAATAGTATGGGTTTTTTCAAAGCCATTTTCTCCAGTTTTGCCATGGTATTTCTCAGGGTGTTAGGGTCTTCCTCATTGAACAGGAATACATGTCCCTTCTCCACCTTCTTGGCCAGTAATGAAATCCCGAGAGGCAATGTGTAATTACTCTCGGGGGGACCTCTGAGTATCTTGAAAGCATCGATAAATGGATGATATGGGCTCCCATTACGTGATTTTCCCGCGCCTTGAAAACAGGTGAAGCCCCTTTTTTCTGCCTCTATTGACAGCCATTCAGCCAAGGCGGTCTTTCCGATACCCGTTTCACCCTTAATTATTACCGATGTCCCTTTCCCTTCCATCACATTTTCCAATATATCAAGCAACTGGATGCGTTCTTCTTCCCTGCCCTCAAATAGATACTTTTTCATTTTTTTCCTAATCCTCACATCTTCTTTACATGCACGATTATGCTGTTCAAACTCCCGTCAGGTCTCCTTACCCCTACAGCTTTAATACTGGTTCTTAATGAGCTTCCGTCCCTCAAAGTCAAGGATGCATCTATGGATATATCTTCCTGCTGCTCGTCGGTAATTTCTTCTAACCTTGAACAGAATCCGTCATTATTGATAAGATCTGACAGCTTCATGGACAGTAGCTCCTTCTCGGAGTAACCCGTCAACTCCAACATAGCCCCATTCACCTCCGTTATCCCACAATCCGAGTTCATCAACAGCATACCAAGGGGGTTGCTTTCGAAGGCCACGAGGAACATCTCTTGGGCTTCTTCCATGGTCACAAGATTTTTCTTCTGCTGGGTGATGTCTATCATAGACACGAGTACCAGATTGGATTCCGTCATGGGTGATGCAGTTAAAAACACCTCCCGCACATCATGGTAGCGGTTCTGCAACTCCAGAAGAATATCTATTCGCCCTTTCTTGTCCTGGAAAAGTGGATTCATGGATTGAATTATCTCATCGGTATTCTCCTTGAACATGAACTTTGTGAAATGCTCACCCTGTAGCTCATGATCGGGATATCCCAATAGCTTCTCGGCTTCTTTGTTTACCATGGATATCTCCATCTCACGGTTCAAAATAACCATGGCCGTCCCGGTGCTCTCGAATATGTTCCTGTATCTTTTTTCGTTTTCGATTATCTTTTTTTCATATTCTTTAACGGCGGTGATGTCCTCCATGCTACCTTCAATATATCGTATATCACCGTTTTCGTCATGGGTCAGATATGCGTTCTCCTTGACCCAGATATATTCGCCATCCTTTTTCCTAAGTCTGATTTCATATCCCTTGATGACACCTTTTTCCTTCAATCTTTCCAACACCTGCTTCCTCAGTTCATCGTCAGGGTAGAAATCCTTCGCCTTATGGTCATGGATCTCGTCCTTGGAATCCAACCCCAATAGCTCTATCATTGTTCGGTTTGCGGCAAATATCCTTCCGTCCGCATCCACGGAATAAAGTCCAACAGGCACCCTTTCGAACAATCTGTTGTACATCTCCTGGAGCATCTTCTTCTCATAGCGTAATCTTGCATTCTCCAGGGCCGAGTGGACGGATGCTGAGAGTCGGATGAAGTGTTTGGGTGATTTAACAACATAATCATCAAGACCGGATTTCATGGCCTGGACCGCTACCTCTTCATTCCCGGTTCCCGTGAACATTATCACCGGGCATTCGGGATTTTGCTTTTTCACCTTCTTGAGTACTTTGATCCCATTGGTCCATCTGATACGGTAATCCGTGATTACAAGATCATAATTATCTCCTTTCAAAGCTTTTTTAAGGTCATCTGCGTCAACGACCTCGATTATCTCTATATCCTTGAAATTTCGCTCTAATTCGCGGATGGCCAGAGATCTATCATCTGGATTATCATCTACTATCATTATTTTTATTCCTTGTGTCATGTTGTAAGCCTCCGTTCATATCCTCCCTTAGAATTCTTCATCGGGGTGAAGCCCCTGTTTCCCGACGCTATAGCAGGGACCACGACCGTATGGAGTTTTTTTACCATGTTCATGCTAGCACCTGGGTTCTTGAACCCTTGCATCTTTACCCTGGGGATACCTGTCATAGTTCTTTGACCCTTATCCTCACCCATATTATGTTTAATGTCCTATTTGAACATTTGGGAAAGAAGAGACGAAAATATTCATCTATAATCACCACATTCCCTCGTAAGATGTACAGCGAAGAATTTTCCATGGAAGACCTTTCCAAGGCGGTCATACCCGTTGCCATGATATCCGTGTCATTTGCAGCTGTGCTCATACGGCTGTCCTATGCACATCCCTTCACCATAGCATTCTATAGAATGTTCTTCGCATCTCTCATTTTACTCCCATTCATGTTTTTTCGTAGAGATGAGATCAAATCCATCTCAAAAACCGATTGGAAGATACTGGTTACAACAGGTTTACTTTTATCTCTGCATTTCGCAGCGTGGATAACTTCACTACGTTACACATCTGTGGTATCGTCGGTGGTCCTTGTTACATCCCATCCGCTGGTCGTTACATGGGTCTCAGGATGGTATCTGGGAGAACGATCGGGGAAGCGTGTTTACCTGGCAATAACCTTGTCCATGGCCGGGATCCTTATTATGGCGGTTTCTAACTATCAGGTGGAAGATTGGTCACCCTATGGGGATATCCTTGCTTTTGTGGGGATGCTGGCAGTTGCAGGATACCTCATAATCGGCCGTAGGATGCGGAGGACCATGTCAACCATAACCTATTCCTTTTTCGTGTATGCTTTATCTTCTATTATCCTTTTTGTCATGGCACTGATATTCGTTGGGGATCTGCTGACACTACCTCCCAGAGAATATTTGATATTTTTTTCCCTGGCACTAGTACCCACTATATTCGGTCACACTCTATACAACTGGGCGTTGAGATATGTGAGTGCAAGACTTGTATCCGTGAGTCTTTTATCGGAACCCATAGGTGCCTCTTTACTCGCGGTGGTCATCCTGAACGAGATCCCCCCCCTTTTCACCGTTATCGGTGGGGCAATAACTCTGGTGGGTGTATACATTTGTGCAAGATCTGAATAAAAAAACCGGGTCACCGAGGTTGGCGCCCATCACGTTCATGAGTTGTCCAAGGACCTTCTCGACCCCGCAACCCATCGAGCATCGGTAGTCCGCGGTAGGACTGCTCCCTTCCGGACCTGGCCCGTTCTCCACGGTAAAGCCGAAGGAGATCAACCCTCCGGTTGTCCCCAAGGGCACCTCCGATCCCGAAGGACGAGGTCTCATAGTTGGATCTTGGCTCATGAACGGGATGATTACGCCGCCCCCGGCGGTCACCCCCGCATATCGACGTTTTCGGTGTATAAGGGCACGCCGAACGCCCCGGTTAGACCCGGTAACAGCGACTATGCGGCACACTATATAAGGTTTTATCCCCCCCTCACCCCCACTACATAGTTGTTCTCGCCTGACGAGAATGTGTCCTCGACGGTCAGATGAGCCTTAATCACCTCTCCTTCAAGTTCCTCGAGTGTATACAGATGATAATAGCGCTGGAAGACCACACCGTCATCCCTGGTCCATGGCACCATTACGTCCCTTTCATCTTCCCCCAGATCCCATCTGTCCGCATATTTGGACCACGAGGACACCAGCAGCCTCCCCCCTGGTCTAAGCACCCTTTCACATTCCCTCAAGCTCCTCACTCGTCCCTCACGTAGGTGATGAATGCCTGCGATGTACAATACCGCATCAAAGGTTTCATCTTTGATGGGTAGATATCTGGCATCACCGCGAATGAAAAATGCTTCAGGGCAATTTTTCTTTGCTATCTTGAGAAGCTCTTCGGATACATCCAGGCCTACGGTATTCAGACCCCTCTCCACGGCAGAGCAGCAGTGTCTGCCATTTCCACAGCACAGATCTAGTACGTCCCCTTTAAGCGTGTCCAGGAAATCCACAACCTCCTTCCAGGGAGTTCGTCTTGTTCTGTCAAAATGTTCCGCTATGGAATCAAAGACTTCCTCGCTCTCGTTTTTGTACGCCATGTACGAGGATATCATCAGGATAAAATTTATATTCTTTGGAACACCTTCATTGGTAGATGCATATCATCCAACCGGTTTTGATAATCATTATTTCTGTTGTACTTTCGTTTTTGGTACACCGACGTGGTCTCCTCAATCGTGGCGGAGCGGTAACCGCGTTGATAATAAGCCTGATTCTGGGTTTCCAGGGCGGGCTGATATGGATATTTCTACTCCTGCTTTTCCTGGCAAGTTCCTTCGTGGCCACGAAATACAAGTTCAAGTACAAGAGGGACCGTGGTCTCCAGGAAGGCAAGAAAGGCGAGCGGGGCGTGATCAATGTGCTGGCCAACGGTTTGGTACCCACGGCGGTCGCCCTTTTACACGGTGCGGAAAATTCTTTTGGGATAATGGGCATCGGTTTCCTGAGTCGCAGCGCGGCCATTTTCCTTTTTGTAGTAGCTGTAGCCAGTGCAGCATCGGACACCCTTGCATCGGAGCTGGGAGTGTTATCTGGTGATGCCTATCTGATCACTACCCTTGAAAAGGTGGAGCCCGGGACCGACGGCGGCATATCATGGATGGGACAATTATGGGCCTTCATCGGCTCCTTCTACACCTTCGTCCTAGCCTTTGCGGTTTTCACCTTATTCGAGGGAATCCCATTTTCGGTATCCTGGGTCTTTATAGGAGGGGCTTTAGGGTTCATGAGCTGCCAGATAGACAGTTTGATGGGTGCCACCCTTGAGAGGAAAAAGATATTAGGCAAGTCCGCGGTCAATATTTCATCAGTAGCGATAACAGTGGTCATAAGCGGGGTATTAGTATGGTTAGCAGGATTGTAATGTTGATATTGGATGGAATTGGTGACAGACCAGTCAAGGAAATCGGGAACAGAACACCTCTGGAGGCAGCTCACACTCCAAATCTGGACAGATTTGCCACGAACGGTGTGAACGGCATCATGGACACAATCGCACCGGGAATAATCCCCGGGAGTGACACGGGGCATCTGGCATTGCTGGGGTATGACCCATATCAGGTATACTCCGGAAGGGGGCCTTTCGAGGCATCTGGTTTGGACATGAATCTTCACCGGGGCGAGGTTGTCTTCAGATGTAATTTTGGTACTTTGGAGGAGGGTATTGTGACTGACAGGAGGGCTGGGAGGATCAAGGATGGTACGGATCTTCTGGCCAAGGCCATCAACCAAATGAAATTCGACATAGATTTTGTGTTCAAAGAGAGCGTTGAACACAGGGCCGTCCTGGTTTTCAAGGATCCGAACCTGGGGCCCTTGGTTTCCGATACGGACCCCCATCTGGAAGATCGGCCTTTACTGGTATCCCGGGCAGACGATAACAACTTACCCAACCTGCGTACCGCGGGGTTGATAAACAAATTCACGGAGATGACCACCGCTATATTATCCGAGCATCCCGTCAATCTCGAAAGGGTTGAAAGGGGAGAACCACCGGCCAATGTGATATTATCACGTGGAGCCGGATCCGTACCCGATATGAGTTCTCTGGAAAGCTTGAAAGGTATCAGGAGCGCGGTTATCGCAGGTATACCCCTGGTCAGGGGTGTCTGCGGATTGGCGGGCATGGACATCCTCTCCGCTCCGGGTGCCACAGGTGGACTGGATACGGACCTGGAATCCATCTTCAAAACGATCGTGGGTAACATTGACGATTATGATTTCATACTGGTGAACATAAAGGGGCCCGACATACCAGGACACGACGGAGATCACTCGTGCAAAATCGAATTTATAGAAAAGATCGATGCCGCACTTCCATTGCTGGAGTCCATGGAAGATACCTACATAGCCATAACCGGAGATCATTCCACACCGGTAATGGTGAAGAACCACAGTGGGGATCCGTTACCCCTTACCATAATCGGTAAAGAGGTACGGGTGGACGATGTTGCCTCATTTGGCGAACGTTCCTGTGCCAAGGGTGGTCTGGGTAGGATAAGGGGTATGGACCTATTGAACATACTGTTGGACCTGGCAAAGAGGGCTGAGAAGTTCGGAGCCTAGCGCTTGTACCCGATATCCCTGAGGAATTGTTTTCTCCAGGTCCTATCTTTTTCTCCTTCAATACCCAAGGTGGGACTGCCGTCTATCACACCTAGCACCCCCCTTCCCCCACTATTCACAGCCACTATCACCTGCACCGGGTTCGCAGTGGCACAGAATATCCCGCATACTTCCTGCACCTGTTTCACCCGCGGCAGTACGTTTATGGGGAACGTGCCATCCAGTACTATGATGAAAAAATGACCTGTATTTATGCTTCTTGCATTCTCTATGGCCAGTTCCGTGCACCTCTCGTCAGTTCCGTCGTATCTCACCAATCTGTCTCCCGAGGCCTCGCAGAACGCCACTCCGAACTTAATACCCGGAACCGAGGACACCAAAACCTCATAAATGTCCTCCACCGTCTTTATGAAGTGGCTTTGACCCAGTATCACATTCATCTCCATTTCCTTTATCACATCAACGCATTCCAGTTCCATGAAATGGTCATGCACGGGGCGGTTAAAAACATTTACTCACCCTCATGAAGATTCGAAAGACTTTAAATCACCGTCATCTTACCATTAGTGCATGAATGAGTATGACCCTGATACCATAGAAAAAAAATGGCAGGATAAGTGGGAAGACCTCAAGATGCACCATGCAAAGGTGGACGAGGATAAAGACCCTTTCTACATCATCTTCGCATATCCGGGCATATCGGGTTACCTTCACCTGGGTCATATGAGATGTTACACGTACACCGATTTCATAGCCCGCTACAAGAAGATGAGGGGGTACAGCGTGCTTTTCCCCGCAGGGGCCCATCCCACGGGTAATCAGGTGATCAGCTTCGCTAAGCGGGTGGCGGAAAAGGATCCCGTGATCATGGACTATCTCCGATCCAATGGCGCTTCTGAGAAAGACATAGGGAAATTATCCGTTCCCGAAGGTGTGATAGAGTTCTTCAAGGAAACGTACATAAAAGAGTGGAAGAATTTCGGGCTCCACATCGATTTTTCACATTTCACAGATACATCCCGTGAGGATTATTCCAGTTTTATAAGATGGCAATTCAAGAAACTGAAGGACAAAGGACTGCTGACACAGAAGCCTTATTACGCACCGGTATGCGTTAGCTGCGGTCCGGTGGCGGTGGACCCCTCCGAAACGGACCTATCACAGGGAGGGAACGCCGAGGTTCAGGAGTTCACTCTTTTAAAATTTAGATTCGGGGAGCGGTACATAACCGCTGCAACTTTGAGACCGGAAACAGTGTACGGTCAGACCAATCTGTGGGTCGATCCTGACGAGGATTATGTGATTGTCAAGGTCCAAGGAGAGGAGTGGATTATGAGTTCTCCTGCCATGGACAAATTGAGCTACCAAACTGAGGAAATCAAAATGGTGGGACGTATTTCAGGCAGGGATATGATAGGAAAAAATGCCACCGCACCGGTGATACACAGGGATATCCCCATACTACCTGCTAAGTTCACAGATCCTAACATCGGTTCCGGCATAGTAACCAGTGTTCCCAGCGACGCACCCTACGATTGGATCGCCCTTGAGGATTTGAAGAAGAACCATGAGATGTTGAGCAGGTACGACCTGCAGGATATCGTGGAACGGGTAAACCCCATACCCATAATAGAGTCCAAGGAGTGGGGAACAAACCCCGCTGAGAGGATAATTCTTGAGATGGGTATAAACTCTCAGGCTGAAACAGATAAGCTGGAAGATGCAACTCAGAGGATATACAAAGCGGGCTTTCACTCCGGGACCATGCTCGAGTCATGTGGGGACTATGCCGGGATGGCGGTTCAGGAGGCGAAGGAGAATATAAGGAACGACATGCTCGCCTCCCGGGAGGCCATCATTTTTCGCGACCTTTCGGAAGAGGTCATATGTCGCTGCGGCGAAGAGGTTATCATGGGCAAGATCCCTGACCAGTGGTTCATACGCTATTCCGACGAGAAACTCACAGAGGAATGCAAAGAGCACGTAAAAGATATGTCCATCCGCCCGGACTCTTATGCCAATACTATTCCGGAAACCCTGGAATGGTTCCAGGACCGTTCCTGTGCTAGGATGGGAAACTGGATCGGTACGAAATTTCCCTTTGACGACAAATGGATAGTGGAGGCTATATCGGATTCCACCCTTTATCCGGCCCATTACGTGGTCGCAAAGCATTACAACCGCGGTAGTTTTCAAGCAAAGCAGATGACGGAAGATTTCTTCGATTTTGTTTTTCTGAACGAAGGATCGGTCGAAGATGTTTCCGATTCCACAGGCATACCCGAAGATACCCTGCTGGAAGTGCGCAGGGACTTTTTGTATTGGTATCCCCTGGATATCAACCTTGGGGGCAAGGAGCACATGACGGTACATTTTCCAGTCTTTTTGATGAACCATGTGGCCATACTAGACAGATCACACTGGCCCCGGGGCATAATGGTGAACTGGTACCTCACCATGACCGGTGGAAAGATATCAAAATCCAAGGGTGGTGCAGATCCCATACCTGACGTGGCGGATAGATTTGGTATAGATACATTACGACTGTACTACGCACACTCCGCAAGCCCCTTCGTGGACAAGGAATGGGATGAAAAAGAGGTTTTCAACTACAGAAAGCGATTGGGGCATCTGTGGCGTATGGTCCACAGGATCAAAGAAATGAACGGTTCTCCGGGTCCCGTTGACGGATACCTCCGCTCGAGGTTCAACCGTCATCTGGCAAGGGCAATGGATTTCATGGATAGTTACAGCATAAGAAAATCTGCCAACGTGATCTTCTATGATATCGCGGCTGAATTCGAATGGTACTTCAAAAGAGGTGGAGAAAACGGTGAGCTAATGGATGAACTAGGGGAGAAGTGGGTCAATCTCATGTCCCCTTTCGTACCTCACATGGCTGACGAATTAGGTTCATTGTGGGGGATCGAATACGTCAATTCGTCTCTACTTCCCAACGTTGAAGAAGAGGCGATATCAGATAACATCGAAAGACAGGAGACATACTTGAAAGGCGTAATGGAGGATATAAGGAACATCCTTGACATCGCCAAAGTGGCGGGGAACTGTATCCACATATACGTTACACCTGAGTGGAAGGTCAAGGTAATAGAAAAGGTCCTCTCCGAGCCGGAAAGGGGTATGGGACTAATGTCCGGCTTAGTGGGGGAACTCAAGGCACCTCCAAAGGAGCTTTCAAAATTTTTAAGAAGAACCCTTGATGAGCACAGGGCAAATCAAGAAACGCTGAAAAACTCAGTGGCCATAAAGGAACTGGATATACTGGAAAAAAACATAGATTTCCTTGAAAAAGAGTTCGATACATCCGTGAAGGTCTACCTTGCCTCAGATGAAGTTTATGATCCGGATAACAGAAAAGATAAGGCTATCCCCGGTAAACCGGCCATATACATCCAATGAGAATCGTACAAAACCCTTATATCCTGAGCGCCGAATTGAAGTTTTATGAAAGCTGTCATCCTTGCCGCAGGAGAGGGACGGAGATTGAGACCTTTCACCTCGTCCGAACCAAAGGTGATGATCCCCGTGGCAAACAAACCCATACTTCAGTATGTGGTCGAAGCGCTGGTAAGTAATGATATCCATGACATCATCATGGTGGTGGGATACCACCAAGAGAAAATCAAGTCCTTTTTCGGTGACGGGGATGAATTCGACGCCCGGATATCTTATATAGAACAACCGAAACAGTTGGGGACCGCCCATGCCCTTTACCAAGCTAGAAATTCCGTGGAAGAGAATTTTATCGTGTTACCCGGAGACAATTTGGTCAGCACGGACACCATAGACGATCTGGTAAATGAGGGCAAAACCTCCTCTGTGCTCATAACCACTAGCGATGAACCGTCCAAGTACGGGGTTGTTTCCATGGAGAATGGTATAGTGGAGGATATAGCTGAAAAACCTGAACATAGTATAAGTCACCATATATCCACTGGCATCTACTATCTGTCAAGGGATGTGTTTTCCAGGATCGAACAGTTGATGGCAGATAATACCTACGATCTCACATCGGTCCTTAATTCCCTGAAGGACATCCGAGAATTGAATGGCATACATACTGAGTCCATGTGGATGGATGCTGTGTATCCCTGGGACCTTCTCTCCCTCAATTCCGCAGCTCTCCATGAACTTGCCACTGCAAACAGAGGTATGGTCGAGAAAGGAGTTATCATCAAGGGACCTGTATCCATAGGGGAGGGCTCCGTTATAAAGGGGGGTGCGTATATAGAAGGGCCAGCCATAATCGGTGAAGGATGTGAAATCGGACCCCACACCTGTATATTACCCTCATCCAGTATAGGAAACGATTGTACTGTCGGGGCCCATACCATCATATGTAACTCCATCGTCATGGATGGTGCGAGAATCGGATATAAATCTATACTGGAATCATCGATCATCGGAGAAGGTGTATCCATCGGTGCGGGGTTCGTATCCCACACAGATGTAGTGGATATTATTATCGAGGGTCACCTGGAAAGGGTTGAGAACATAGGATGTATGGTCGCTGAGGATACCACTATGGGTGGAGGCGTAACATGCTATCCTGGAGTCATCATCGGCGATCGGTGTGACATCCGCACCGGGTCTTTATTGAGGGATAACGTACTTCCGGGGAGCAGCGTGAGGTGAGTACATTTGTGTGGAATAGTGGGTTACACAGGAAAAAATAACGCCCGGGAGATCCTCTTGAAGGGATTGGGTAGGCTGGAATATAGGGGCTATGACTCTGCCGGTGTTGCTCTCGCCGGGGAGAGTGGCATATACATACAGAAAAAAAAGGGCAGGCTCAAGGAATTGGATGCAAAAGAGATACCCAGTACAAATATCGGAATAGGTCATACCCGGTGGGCTACCCATGGGAA
The DNA here is from genome assembly GCA_007133925.1 of Candidatus Halarchaeoplasma halalkaliphilum. Taxonomy (GTDB): domain Archaea; phylum Thermoplasmatota; class Thermoplasmata; order Halarchaeoplasmatales; family Halarchaeoplasmataceae; genus Halarchaeoplasma; species Halarchaeoplasma halalkaliphilum. Next base: position 22,921 of record SLLU01000095.1, read on the forward strand.
ACCCTCAAACGAGAATTCCCACCCTTTCAGTGACTGCACTGGCGACATCGCCATCGTGCACAACGGAATAATAGACAATTTCATTCACCTCAAGGAGGACTTGATAAACAAAGGGCATGAATTCACCTCGGAAACGGACAGTGAGATCATCTCACATCTGCTGGAGGAACATTTCAATGGGGATCTAGTGGATACACTGAAGATCGTTGTAAAGATGTTGAAAGGTTCCTTTGCCATCTGTGCCCTGCAAAAGGATTCTAAAAACATCGCGGTGGCACGGAACCAGAGCCCTCTGGTCATCGGTTTGGGTGTGGGAGAAAATTTTGTGGCATCAGATGTCCCTGCCATCCTGGATTATACAAACGAAGTCAAGTACCTTGAAGACGGAGACGTTGCCCTACTTACACCAAACGAGGTGCGGATATGGGATTCACAGGATGCCCTGGTTGAAAGGGATGTGGTTGAAATTCAATGGACCATAGAGGATGCCGAAAAGGGTGGTTACGAACACTACATGTTGAAAGAGATCCACGAACAGCCCAAGGCGATACACGCTTCTCTGCTAGGACGGCTGGGAGGATTCACCGAAGTAGATCTAGGCAAATATGACACAGAATTCATAAGGCTCATATCCTGTGGCACCTCCTACCACGCAGCTCTGGTGGGTAAATATCTCATAGAGGACATAGCCAGGATCCCGTGTACCGCTGAACTCGCATCTGAATACAGATACTCATCTCCTTCCGAGCTTCACCCGTTTACCATACTGATCAGTCAGAGCGGTGAAACAGCTGACACCATCGCAGCGGCCAAGGAAGCAAAGAGGAGGGGCTGCAAAACCCTTGCTGTTACCAATGTCATGAACAGCAGCATCACCAGGGAGGTTGACGAAGTGATATTCACCCATGCTGGTCCGGAGATCGGTGTTGCCGCTACAAAAACCTTCACCACCCAGGTTATAATGATGTACCTGATCGCCATAGAGCTGGGCTTGAAAACAAAGAGATTACTGAGAGAAACTGCCCAGGAATACAGGGATGAACTCAGAAGGATACCCCGTCATGTGAGGGTCCTGCTGGACCGATCAGAGGATATAGAACGGGTCAGCGAGAAGTTGATAGGGGCGGATGATATCTTCTTCGTTGGTCGTCATCTGAATTACCCCGTAGCACTGGAAGGGGCGTTAAAGCTCAAAGAGATCGCGTATATACACTCCGCAGGGTACCCTGCAGGAGAGCTCAAGCACGGCCCCTTCGCCCTGCTTACCAATAGGACTCCTGTGGTGGCCATCTCCGTGAAGGATCACACCTTCGAGAAAATGCTCGGTAACATAGGAGAAATAGCATCCCGTGACAGTCCCATCATCGCTGTAGGCGATCATGACCCTGAACTGGAAAAACTATCGGATGATCTCATAACGGTACCTTCCGTACCTACTTTATTCTCTCCCATCCTGGTGAATGTTGTACTCCAGTTGCTTGCGTATTACACTGCATACAAGCTTGAATGTGCCATAGATAAACCAAGGAATCTGGCCAAGAGTGTGACCGTGGAATGAGTGAGTTGTTCGAAGCATACCAGGAGCACAAGGCCCTTTTTTGGTCCGTAATACTCATAGGTATCCCTGCCTTTCTGTTCATAGGTAGCTTACTATTTCCCGAAGTCATATGGGACTCTTTCCTGTGGAGATACATTTGGGGTCCTGTGGTAGCCGATTCCAGGGGAGAAGCGGTGAACGGCATAACATCGGGTTACAACATCGTTAACACCGCAGTGTATGCGATAACACTGCTGGTTGCACTCCTGGGTATATTGGAGATATTCAAGAAGTACAATATCAACATGGATCGTACACTCATACTATCCCTTATCCCATGGGTGATACTGGGCGGAACACTCAGGAGCCTGGAGGACGCATACTTCTTCACTCAATCCATCAGCCCTTTTTTCATCTCCCCGGTGATCTATTTCACACTGGGAGTCTCCTCCATATTCGTACTGGTACTGGACGTATCCTTGTTCCCCCTTGAGAAACAGCCTTTGTATGTGAAAGTCATATTGATGATTCCCCCCGTTCTGACATCCCTATATCTATCCCCCACATATCGTCTCATCATTTTTGTTATTGTGATTTGCACGCTGGTCCTCATGTACCTCTATTGTGCATACAAAAAGCACCCCTATCCCTTATTGACATGCTACGGCACATCCGTTCTTCTCTTTACGTTTTTTTTCATTACCAATCATCTCATAACTATGGAAGGTACAAGGTCCATGGAGATATTCGTGATAATGTTATTAACTTCGGTTTCAACTATCACCATCCTGTTCATCAGTAAGTTGATGTCCTCCAGATATTCCTCCATGAAGGCCTTCTTAGTGGCACTGAATCCCCTGATAATATTCTCTCACATGCTGGATGCATCGGCCACCTATCGCGGTATTAGTGCCTATGGATATACCGAGAAGCATGTTCTCCCTGCTCTGGCCATAGACATCATAGGGACACCCCTGGTCATGTATCCCCTCAAAATTGCCGTCGTTTTCCTTGTAGTGTTTTCCCTCGATATATGGTTCCGCGAAGAGATGGACGAGATGCCCGATGTGAAAAATCTGATAATACTGGTCATAATCATATTGGGTATTGCCCCTGGAATACGCAACATGTTACGTATCTCCATGGGCGTGTAAAAAAAGGAGGGGAGATTTTTTATCGTAAAGGGCCCGAGGGGGACTCGGGCCGGTTAGAGGGCATCCCTTACCTCTTGAGGTATTCTTCTTTTATCGCCTTTGCATGAGCCATCTTTTGCTCCTGTTCGATTATCTTTTCGACTTTATCCGCAACGAGTTCGATACGGTAATACAGCATGTCCCTCACCGCAGTTCTGATGGCTTCTGATCGGCTGGGGAAATCATCCATCTCCACTAGAAAATCCACACTCTCAAGATGGCTTTTTGGCAATCTTATGGTGATTTTTTCTGTTTCTGACATATTTGATACCCCATTGTACCTTTAACGGACATCCTATAGCCGCCAATAGTATGACAGAAGGATGGGAGTATTTAAAAATTTCTATCACTTTCCTGAAAATTCGGTGCAGATAACACATCGGTGCAAATTCATAGAAAATTATTTACACTATTCATGAAATACACGGGATATTGAAGAAGATATACACTATCGGATACGAAGGCAAGACACAGGAGGAATTTTTAAAGATTCTTTCCGAAAAGGGGATAAGACATCTTGCTGATGTTAGAACCTCTCCCAGCTCTAAAAGAAGTGAGTTCAGCGGAGATAACCTGAAAAAATATTTATTCACTAAGGGGATATTTTACAAGCACATGCCAGACCTGGGTGGACTTGAAACAGAGGATTATTCCGAAACCATAAACAGTATTTCCTGGAAAAATGCATTCCAGGAGCTCGAAGTATTCGCCGATGAAGCCCCTACAGTCATGATGTGCATGGAAAAGGAACCATCCCGATGCCATAGGCGATTCATATCTAATGAGCTGGAAAAGAACGGTTGGGACGTCATACATCTAGGCAGAGGCGGTAGTTGGAGAGAACGGACACTGGACGATTTCACGGATTCAGCGGAATGAACCTGGATCCACGTAGGTTGTGGATGGAGTTATGACCACCACGGCCCCCTCAGCCACAGTTATCTTGGTGAGGGCTAATTCATATTTGTTTCCACCACGCATGGTGAAGGTATTATTGCTTATTGATGTCATGCTCAGATCTTCCATGAATATGTGTGAGTCGTGTTTCCACCATCCCATCTTGTACGTGATCGTAAGGCTTTGGTCTCCCACCGAGTCCCCGAATCGGACGTAGTCTACACTGGCCATTTGTCCCCCTCTGGTGTCGAATTCCACTATGACCCTGGAAAGATCTCCCTGGTTCGAGACCCTTTTTGCCTCGAATAGAATACTTTGAATACTCTCTTCTATCCTCCGTTCCAATCGAATTCTTGAAATATCTCTGTACCCGTAAGCTGCGGTGGGTATGAGCATACCTAGTAGTGCGAACATCAAAAGCAATTTGAACGGCATCTCCATGATCCCCTTGCGGTCATTTCGTATACTCCTCATTAGACATCACCGATCCTGACTTCGATCAAATCTTTCATGGTATCCGATCGACTGAGCAGTATTACAGTTCCGTCCATAGGCAAGTCTATCTCAAAAAAACCTCCACCGGTCACGTTTGAAACCTTCAAACCCAATGGGTAGTAATTTTCATGGGAACCTCTCATCTTGTACCTTATATGCCATGGGTTCTCCCCTCCGCAGCGTACGTATTCCACTTCCGACAAAGCGGATATGGACAGTTTCACAGCCCTGATGTTCCCCTCCTCCAATCTATTCACTTCATGGGCCGCTCTTTTGAATTTCCCCAATTCGTCAAGGAGGATATCTTCCATACTCTGTCCCTTGTATCTAACGGACATCAAGTAAACCGAAGGGATGACCATGGCCATTACCAGTGCCACAGCTATCAATTCAAGGGGTAACCCTATTATCTCACCCCTTTTATCCCTTCTAAGATATCTCATATCATGTCTAGATTTACACCCTATTATAACATTTTCCGTCTTCCGGATTACCTTTCTCTGAAGAGATAGGATGTTTCGAAATCCTCTTCGTAACCGGGAAGATTCTTTTTGGATTTTCTGGTTTTAATCGGATATACGATCACGACTGCCACGGACGAGATCAAAACTGCCAGTGTTATCGGCGAGGAGAATATCAATCCATGGAGCCAGTTCCTTGCGCTTATATCAATGTTGGAGTACATATTATCCATCTGAATCACTTCGGATGCATGGACCACTTCACCATAGTTATCGTTCCTTTCTTCTACCGAATCGAATGGGGTAACGTAAAACTGATCCAACAGGCAATCCCCATCCAAAGAAAAAGTTCTGGTCTCATCCGATACATGGCTGTTCATTGTTACATAAGTCGTTGTAAATTCGTGTAAACTAAGGTTACTTCCATCTATTGATGCAGGCTTTGATAGGTCTTCCATGGATATATCGATCTCTATTGCTTTAGAGTTGTTCCCTAATTGTTCGTGATTGCTTTCGTATCCCACATATATCATAAACCGGTTCACACTAACACGAACATCCTCTAGATGATATTTTAGATTATTAACGGAGAAATCGATCTTGTCACCGATTCTTGACTCCTCGATGGCGTTTGTGGTACCTATGTATGGTTCAGAACCGTCCCATATATGGTGAGCTGTCATGGGTGAACCGAGGGACCTACCATCCAAGAATATATCACCACTCACATGACTGGTGGTTTTCATCTCCAATTCCATCATTACCCTTACGCTAAAATCCATGTAGTAATCCCTTTCTCCCATGGTATAATCATGGGTCCATTCTCCCAGTAAGATCTCCTCTGTTTGGGCGACCTGTATCTTATCTTCTCCCATGGTCACATCGAATTCCAGCAGGGTGGTTTTTGGTATGGAATAACTACCCTGGTAATTGTTATCATTACCGTCTATCCACATATCACACACAAGGTTTCCATCCATGGAGAACCAAAGCAAACCATCTTTTCCTTGGGCATCGACCAACACGAAAAAATCTTCTCCGGGGTGGACCTGTTCCGGAACGGTATAAGATACTTCCACGGGTAGTTCCACACCCGCACTGATACCTATGTCCCCCTCTATAGCCATGATAGGTGAAGTGGAGGAAAAGTCCATATGAACGCTACCGGAATGTTCGAAATTAATGGATTGGGATCCTAGTTTGATATTATCATCTTCCGCCCTGCTGTTGAATGGTATGTTTATCACTGTTAAACAGAGTAAAAGCATCACAAAGACTACAACCAAACGCTTATTCAAATGGTTTTTCCAAAGCATGTCTATCACGTCTTACTATAATCAAAACTTCCCAACGAGTATTTAACTATATCTGTAACATGTTGGTGATATCCATGCATTTTCGATAGAACTCAATGGAAGGAACAATTATCCTTGTCACACGATGGAATATCCCTCCCATGGGGGCATTTGTTAGGCGCACCGAGACGACGACACATCTCATCAATCATCTCTTTGCTGAATATATGCTCCATCTTGCATGCCTTCTCATGCATCTCGTCTTTATCCAAGGAAAAATATTCCTCAAGAAAAACCTCCAGGACCCGGTGTTTCCTCACCACGTTCATACCCATTTCAAGACCCTTTTCTGTAAGTGTAATCCCGTAATAGGGTTCGTAATTGATGAGCGCCTCTTGTTCAAGGGTAGGAAGGACCTCCGTGACCGACGGGGGTGAGATCCCCATCTTGGCAGCGATCTCTCCAGTTTTCACTTTTTTTTCCTGGGAACCGTCAGCCAGTTTGTAGATGGCCTCCATGTATTCTTCCATGGTTTCAAGGTTCATGTGTCATCAACATTACTGATATTATAAAACGTTTTGCCACACCTAAAAATCCAGGGTGTATTCTTATATACCTGAAGTCCTTCGGATAACGATGAAGATGTTTGAAAATATCCCCAAAGAACTAACAAATGTGGTTGTCACCGGAAAGAGCGGTGCAGGTAAACAACCTAGGATAGACGTGCTGGTAAGCGAATTTCAACTGGAGCAATTATCCACCGGAAACATATTCCGTACCTATCTGGGCAAGTTCAATGAGTTCGGGTACGATGATGATCTGGGTATATTCTGGGATGAAGAAGAGGACAGTTTCGTATCTGACGATGAGATATCCAAAATACTCGAGACTACCGATCCTGATATCATACTGGGCATGAAAGCTAAGTACTTTGTTGACAGGGGTCTTTTTGTACCGGATTACATAACAAACGAACTTTTCAAAGGGTTTTTTTCCCAAAGAAATTTCAGAGGACAGGTGTTGGATGGTTACCCCAGAACCCTATCTCAGGCGAAATTTCTACTTGAATTACTGGAAGAGAACAAATCCGACATTGATTTTATCCTGTGGGTTGAAAACGAGGACAATATGATTATAGAAAGAACCATCAACCGAAGGATATGCCCCGAATGCGGCAAGGTATATCATTTGATCTACGCACCCCCTAACGACGGTAAATGCAAAGTATGTGATACCGAAGTGATCCAGCGTTCCGACGACACTGAGGAGAAAATACGCTCTCGGTTGAAGGAATTCAGTGAAAAAGTTATTCCAGCTATGGAATTCATGGAAGAACAGGGTGTGAGCATAGCAAAAGTCCCAGGTCACTTGGAGGAATTTACACCAGAAAACGTTAGAAAAAGTGTGCTTGGTGCGATCAACGAAATTTACAAGTAGATCATCCACTCCATAGGAGCAACCAAAAACAGACGAGTTCCCTGTATAAGTCACTTAGACCTATCTACCTTAGTTTCCACACTCAGTCTTTATGGACCAGTACTACAAAGGAGTTTGGAATTCTAGCGACAATTATAAATGTGTAATGGTAATCCTATCTCTATGGCCTCTAAGGATTCTCACAACAATAAACCGCTAATCGGTTTTTTACCGTGTTTCTACAGTATAGGTGAAACCATACCTGTGGTAAAGATGGCACAGGAGTACATAAAGATGGGGGGCTCTGCCATATTCTTCAGTCATGGTGGAAAATACGAATATCTGGCGGAGGAATTGGGTTGTGACATCATCCGGCTCAACAATATTTGGGACGGTTCCAAGGACAGCGAAGAGGAGTTCTTCAAAAGAGGAGGAAAGCTACATGAGTTGGTCAACACACTTTACACCCCTGATAACATAGATGCATGTGCAACTGATGAGATAGACGCCTTTCGCAAAACGGGAATACGTATGATAGTCTGCTCTTTCAACCTAAGCGCGAGTATATCCGCTCCGGTGGTTGGTATACCGGTGGTGGCGGTGGTTTCGGGTGTTGCTACTCCCCCTTATTATGAGAGATGGGCTACGTTTCCAGATACCTTCGACAATCTGTTCTTTAGGATCTTCCCGTCATCGTTGAAAGACAGGTTCGCTAAGTGGTTTTTAGTGCGTACTAAGCTGGGTGTCAGGGCATTCAACAAAGTTGCAACAAAGTACGGTGTGGAGAAGTTCAAGACATATAATGATATTTACTGTGGTGATCATACCCTTGTGGGTGACGATATGGACTATCTGCAAGTGGCACCTTCCGAGCAGATACCAAAAGAAAATTTCATCGGCCCCATCATATACGGGGAGCCTTACAAGTTCAACCCGGATAGGGTCGATAAGGATATTCTCGAACACATAAAGCGTCCAGGAAGAACCATAGTGATCGCCATGGGAAGCACCGGCGATAAGAAGATGTTTCTGGACATAGTAAATGCCATGAACGGAACCAGATACAATGTTATCATAGTTTATAGTAATGTCCTCAAGGAGAACGAACTACCCAAGGTTAATGAAAACATATTGTTCAAAAATTTTATCGCATTGACCGACGTGACCAAAATGACCGATCTTGCCATCACCCACGGTGGTCGCGGGACCACCTACACCGTGGCATATTCAGGGAAACCTGCGGTTTGCATTCCCATGTTCTTCGAACATCAATACAACATCCAGATCCTGCAAAGGTACGGCTCTGCAATAATGTTGTCCAAAACACGTTTCTCCACGAAAAAAATGCTCATGAGCATAGAAAACATATTCCAGAACTATGAAACATATCTGAATAACGCAAAGAAGGTTGAGAAAAAACTGCCTAAATACGGGTGCGAAAAAAACGGTGCTGAGAGGCTGGTCGAACTCGTTCAGGAACCCAAGAGATAGCTCTCATATCTCATTTGTATCCGAAGAATTTCGAATAGTGGGCCATCTTTTTTTCTATATACTTCTGCATCTTTTTCACAGCCGGTTCCCTGGGCGTTTCTCTGGGGCTGATGTAAGTAGTGAAGTCTATGTATTCGTCCGGCTCGGTATCCAGAAATTCCAGTATCCCTTCGATCACTCCCTGGGGATCTTCACAAAGCTCCTCGTATTTTACGCACATGTAATCCTCTTTGGGAACTGTTTTTATCTGCTCGATGAACCGGGTGGTCAGTTTGCTCCATATCCGGGTCACTGAGTATAATGGCAAAGTGGGGAAACGTCTGTAAAGGAAACGTATCAACCAAAGTCTGAACGGGTTGGAGTATAGGTTCTGGTAGTGTTTATTTATAAACAGGGAGTAGGGCTGCTTGTTGACCATGAGGTAACGTATGGCCCTGTGGGTGGAATCCAGTATCTCGATGGGCTCCCGGGAAATGAAGACAAATTTAGAATTCGGTATCTGTTCCTTTATATATCCCACACTTTGAAAATCAAAGGGATTCTTTAACAATAAAGGTTTGTTCTCTTTGGATATGTATTGAACCTTTTTTGCCATCTCCTTGAACTTGTGTACATTTTTTGGCTTGATGTAAAAATTTTGTACTCTGTCGCCCAGGACAAATCCATATTCTTCGGGAAAGTCCGCAGTGATGCTCAAACGATCTATGCCCCTGTCCGTCAAGCCAACTTCCATGAATTCATGGTTCAGACCATCCTTTGCTTTGTTTTCAAGGCCCTTTATGTGATTGGACAGTATCTCATCGTATCTGATTATATGGTAAGCCGTGACCGCGTTGAAGCATCCTGTTTCGTAAAGGATCTTGTAGAGTATGCTTGTTCCCGATCTGGGTAATCCCAGTATGAAGATAGGTTCGTACTTAACATTTTCAATTTTTTTCAGATACTTCTGATCCGGCTTCGTCTCTTCCTTCATCATACCACCTGTGTGTACCAAAATCTTGTTTTCCCCGATAGTTCAATCAATGGTTAGTTCCTCTTGGGTTCTTGAGTAATTCAACTACCGTTATATTAGCTTTACTGGAGTTTTTCATATGTGTTGGCATTCCCGTTCAAAATGACCTTTGGTAGTTTCCATTCACCATATCATCTCTAAGCCGAGTGAGTTTATCTTCGAGTTCGGATTTTTCAGAGGCTATTTTCTCGACCCCCTCATCATAGGCTTCCGAACCGATCTCACCGGCATCCAACTTTGCGGATAGCGTTCGTTCCTCATTTTCAAGGGATTCGTAGTTTTCCCTATATCCGTTGTATTCGGAGTACTTCTCTTTGAGCTCATCCACTGACATCGCATCGGTTTCCATACGATCCCCGTCTTCGAAATCGGCAAGTGATGTCTTTGGTACATAATCGTCTTTGAAGATAATCCCCGTCATCTTCAAGACCATCAGGACTATGATTACAGACATGATGATGAGTAATATGGACCTCAACGGGATCGGAAAGAGAGGTGCTCCTTCAACTTCAACGCTAACGGTGACCCTTGAACCACCAGTAGTCCCATCTTCATCTACAGCATCGATCCTTAGGTCGAATATCCTTGAGCCATCCGATTTCCAAACCAGCGAACCATCGTACGACTCTCCGGGACCCAATGTCAACCCTTCGTAGGAATCTACGGTTTCTCCGTCCACCCTGAGTCGGATAGTTCTTGTTCCGGATAGATCTCCGGTGTTTGTAACCGTGTACTGGACTGTGACCTTTTCACCTTCCTTGACAGTTTCGTCATGACTGGTGATGTTTATTTCGAAATATGCAGGGCGTGGTATTATGACCTCGAAACGGGCGGTGATCGTTCTATCTCTGTTCATTCTCACCGTGGTCTCTTCTTTGCTGTCGACATGACCTCCGGTCCAACCTGCGAATCGCCAACCCTCCTCGGGGGTAGCGGTGAGATCTACTTCCGTCCCAGGTGCATATGTATGAGTGCCCGCTTCAGGATCAGTGCGCCCTTCACCCTCGATGTTGATGGTGAGTACATGTCCTGCAGTGTCAAAATTCGCCTGGATCCCCATATCCTCTTCTATGATTATGGTGATCTGCTCTTCGGTTTCGATGTGATCTCCTGTCCATCCCGTAAATATCATATTTGCAGACGGGCTGGCCACAAGGGTTATCTCGGTACCTTGTCTATACTCACTGGTATAAGGCACGGTTATGGTTTCTCCGTCAAGGGTCACGGTACCGTCCCCCTCAACAGTAACTGTTAAGGTAACGAATTCTTGGAATACTGCCTCTAATGTCTTATCTTCATCCATCACTATCTCGATGATATCTTCTTCAGACTCATCATCCGGATGATCTCCAGTCCATCCTGCAAAATACCAACCGCTGTCAGGAACCGCCTCGAGTGTGACCGAGGTACCCTGTCTGTATGGTTCCGAGTAGGGTAAGGACTCTTCAACCCCGTCAATGGTGACGAAACCTTCTCCTTCAACACTCACTGTGAGGGTTACATATTCCTCGAAATGTGCTGTGATCTCCTTATCACTGTCCATTGTGATTGTGATCTCGTCTTCGATACCCGTGTAGTCTCCGGTCCATCCCGCAAAGTACCATCCAGTATCCGGGATCGCCAAAATGGTTACTTCCTCACCATGCCGGTAAGTGTTTTGCCCTTCTGTCGGGGTCGTTGTACCTTCACCTTCAACCACGATTGTCAGGGTACGGTACTCCTCGAAATGTGCTGTGATCTCCTTATCACCGTCTATTGTGATTGTGATCTCATCTTCGATACCCGTGTAGTCTCCGGTCCATCCCGCAAAGTACCAGCCTAATTCCGGTGTTGCCGTTATAGTAACTTCTTCACCATGCTCGTAACTATGGGTTCCTTCCGCCGGAACTGTACTACCTTCGCCCTCTACAGATATGGTCAGATTATGCATATCTATTGTGGTGAAATTCCATACTTCCGAAGTTGCTTGGTAGGTCCCATCGTGAGCACTTACATACCATTGATACAGCCTACCATGTTCCAGGCCTTCCCAGACAATATTGGCACGGCTTTCGCTCTCTACACCTTCGTTCGTACCGATCAAACTGTCGTCGGATGCATCGTAGAAGTAAACATCCATGCTATTACCACCCTGATGTTCAACGAAGACACTCAATTCTGGGTTTGAACTAATACCGGTGACATCATTTGCTGGAGTTGGTTCTGTGGGGACTAGGGGCCCCTCTTCAAAGTGTGCCGTGAGTACTATATCTTCGGTTATCTCTATGACTATATGTGGGTTATTTACATCACCATGGGTTATGCTGTCCGTGTCTCCTGACCAATGACTGAAAAACCATCCGGTATCTGGTATGGCCTGTAGATCAACCAATGTACCATAGTCGTAGGATTCCTCTTCTGGATCTATTATGACCTCCCCGTCACCCATAACATCAACTGTTAGGTCATAGGTGAATATGCTGAAATGTGCGGTGAGAGTCTTGTTATCATCCATGATTATGGTTATATTGGAATTCTCTTCTTCACCGGGTGGGAAATCACCCGTCCAATGACTGAAAAACCATCCTGTGTCCGGTGTTGCAGAGACATTAACTACGGCACCTTCTTCGTAGGAATGAGAACCCACGCGGGGTTCCGTACTCCCCTGACCAACCCGTTCTATGGTAAGCAAATAATCCAGCATCTCAGCAAAATGGGCGTTTATGTCATAATCCTGTATCATGTTCACATGTATGATTCTGTCCGTACTCTCGTAGTCTCCCGTCCACTCATGGAAGAACCAATTGGCATCGGGGACAGCTTCTATTTCAACAACAGTTCCATGGTCAAACACTCCGGTATAGGGGATCTCTATGACATCTCCGTCTACCTTGATAGCACCTTCACCCTCAGCGATATCCAGGGTTAGGTTGTAAGTATATATCTCGAAGTGGGCGGTGATGTTTTTGTCACTGTCCATTGTGATGGAAATTTCATCCTCTTCTCCCTCTCCGGGTGGAAAATCTCCGGTCCAATGGCTGAAATACCATCCGGTTTCTGGAATCGCTTGAACTGTGACGGACTCCCCGTGGTTATAAACATGACTGCCTTCCTCGGGGATCGTTGTACCTTCTCCTTCCACGGTAATGGTAAGTGTACGTTCAAGAATCGTTGTGAATTCCCATGTCTGAGAAACGCTGCTGTATTCCCTGTCATGGGCAACGGCATACCACATGTACGTCATACCCGTTTCAAGGTCGCTCCAAGTAACACTCGCCCGGTTACCGCTTGCCACGTTGGAATCCACACCGATGATCGTATCGTCTGAGGCATCGTAGAAGGAAACATCCATATTCTGCCCTTCCGGATGATCTACATAGACACTCAATTCCACAGAAGTGCCCGTTACGGTGGCACCGTCTTCAGGCAAGGGGTTCACCGGTCTCATGGGTCCCTGGAGTATGGTCAATGTGGCCACCTGATACACCGATGTGGGTGCCTCGTTCAGTTGGGCTATGATACCCACCGAGCCGATCTGTCCCGGAGAGGGGGTATTATCCTCTATATGGGGCACAACAAAGGTCTCAGAGAAAGTACCCGTTGTGCCAGTTTGGACCGGTATCTGTATATCTCCCATGGGTATGTTCAGGGTGAATTGTTTGGAAGGATGATCCGGGAAACTGCCTTCGATTGTCACCGTATCTCCCACTGCTGCATGGGATGGTTCCAAGGACAGGGAATTGGGATTGGCAGGAAGGGAATAACTTTCCAGTTCTCTTACCCACTCAACCCTGGGTACATAATCCGTGGTGTCTAAAACCTGTTTCACATAATTCTGTACATCGCTGTTATAATATGTGGTCTGGAAACCGCCGTCGTCATATGCCACATCTTCCCAGCCATCTGCGACTTCTCTTCCCCCGGTGACGTTCACATCAAAAATCTCGTGTATCACGAATGTATCATAAGTCCCTCCGGGTACGGTCACCTGAGATATCTCTTCGTGAACCTCATTTTCACGGGTATAATTTTCAACATAGGAATGATTACGGACGTCACCCCCTTCTCCGGGTGCGTATACATCATTGAATCCATCCACGTAGATCGTATTATCTGCCATGAATTCCGCTCCTAGTGTGATGGGGAAATCATAGTTCTCAATGGTTGGTTCGTGGGCACGAATATTCAGATTATCCACAAATATAGGAAATAGCCCTATATCCAATTCATACTGCATCAACTCAAATTCCTCAACTATTCCCAGATCATCCAACCGGTGTAGGATGTATCCCGTTGTGTTACCTTCTACCACTGTAAAGGGATAAATAGTTCCAGGAGAATTTGCTGGCTCCATATGTCCACTGCCGGATAGTATCTCTCCGTCTAAGGTGAGATTATAGACCGGTGTGTTAACCCCTTCGATGTCAACGACTTCCAAGGCAGAAACCGTGTAGGTCAACTGCTTTTCCATGGTCATGTTCACCAAAGGTCTACCTGGCAGGGCTTCATGTAACCAGTACTCTTCATAATATGTCCACGATGATCCGATCGTCCACGTGGGTACATCCGGGGATCCATCATTGGATAGTACCGGTGTATCTTCGGCAGTCGCGGCAGTGTTATCTTCGTACGAAATTTCTGCAGAACCGTAAATAGAAGACATTCCAAAATTCGTTCCGACCGAGGCTATTACCAAAAAAGTAATAATCATCACGCTTATTTTTTCCATGTGACTATCTCCTAACAAGATATCAAGCTATGATTATATAGGTTTTTTGGCGAATGGGGGTGTGAACATGCTTACCCATGCCTATATCGATGTCAATCGTCCATCATCTCATCTGCGTTCGTATTCAAGCTTTCCAAATCCTCTTTATATGATGAAAGTTTGAATCTCTTTTCAAGGTTCTCAATATATCTTTCTTCGATAGGATTTGTATGCATATCTTCATTTTGTCCTTCTCTGCCGATCTCTTCGTCATCGATCGTTCCCGGGTATTCATCTTCTCTATTTTTGAACAACCATATGGCGATCACTATCAGTAACAGGGCTAATAATGCCATCACCCATGCCAGTATACCGAGTATCCATGGCAAAGAATCTTCTTCTTCCACATCTACAGATATGGTTTCCCGTCCATTTTTACCTGCTACACCCATCTCGTAGGTCCCTTCCTCTTCCGGCCTCCAAGAAAAACTCCCGAGGAATTCCTGGCCCGGTTGAAGGGTTAGAGCTCTATGTGCTTTGATCCGCCTTCCACCCCGTGAGAACTCTATGTCTTGGGTTCCTTGGACTCCACCGGTGTTTATCACACGGTATTCCACAACGATCCTCTCTCCTGTCTTTACACTTGTATCGTGGTCTACCACGGATATCTCGAAGCGGGCTTCGTCCACAAATACCGTTGTGGGTCTGGATGTGATTATATCATAAGTAGCGGTGACTGCGTATTCTCCGGGTGAATCCTTGGACAGAACACCCCTCTCTGCATTTAACCATGTGAAGTCCCTAACATCGTCCGTTATCAGGTTTCCCCATGAGTCCCGCGCCTCTGCGGTGAATTCAATGCTGTATCCCGTGGGAACAACCGGAACCTCCTCAGGTCCAATGCTCACTGAATGAACAGGACCCGCCTCAACGGTCAGAGTGACTCTGCTCCTCAATTCTCCATGTCTAACGGTGACTGTCCAGATTCCCCCGACCTCAGCGGTATATTCGTTGCCGTCCCATGAACCTCCTGCGGAGCGATCGATGGTCCATGTGGCGTCTGATGAAACGTCCCCATAAAGATTTCCATATTCGTCAAAACCGGAAACCGTGAATGTTTGACTTTCGCCAGCAACCATAGATGATGAACTTGGAGAGACTTTGATCGAGTTAGTTGTTCCGGACTCCACCTCCAGCATGGCAGTATCCTCAAGGGATCCGTAGATACCGGTTACCACCCAGGACCCTGCGATTCTTGATACGTACACGTTATTCATCCACCACCCACCTGCTCCCACGTCTATGGACCATGAAACTCTATCCGTCACATCGAATTCGTTTCCGTATCCATCAACCCCTATCGCGGAATAACTCTGTGTGATCCCTGCGGTGATCCTCGAATCTTTTGGTGTTATCGTTATATCCGCGGCCTCATCAGGGGATACTACTACCCTGATACTTTGGGATATAACTTCCTGATACCCTGCCGTGACTTCGTATGTACCAGCGGTGGTTTCAAGGAAGACACCGCTGTTGTCTGTATTGGTCCATGAGAACCCAGTATTGTCCTCCTCAACAATGTTACCGAAGGAGTCGTATGCGATGGCTGAGAATTCGATGGTCTGTCCCGCGGTGATACTTCTTGATGAAGAAGGGGATATGACAACGGTGCTTGCATCCGTGGGTACAACACTAACCGCGGTGGATTCCGACGTAACTCCCATGTACGTGGCGGTAAC
>SLLU01000127.1 GCA_007133925.1 Candidatus Halarchaeoplasma halalkaliphilum
CCATCGGAAACATAAGCATGTGTGACGAGACCGGGAGGCCGGACGAGAGGATGATAGCGTACTTTGAGGAGAGGGCCAAGGGGGGCGTGGGTCTCATAACCACAGGTTTGGTCCCCGTGAGTTACGGGGTCGATCCCACACTGGTGGAGAAGGGTGACCTGGTATATTTTCCACGGATCGATAGGAGTCGTACGGTTTACTCCGGATGGAGGGACCTCACCGCCAAATGCCACACCCACAACGCCATGATATTCATACAGTTATCCGCAGGTCTGGGCCGTGTGGGGAATCCCCAGTGTCTTCTGAACCAGAAGAAATTCCCCGTTTCATCTTCCTGGAATCCAAATTTTTACATCCCCCAGGTACCCTGTAAAAGGCTATCGGATAGGGGTGCCAGCAGGATAATCAAGCAGTTGGGCCAGGCCGCTGTGGATTCCAAGGCCATGGATTTGGATGGTGTCTATCTCCACGCCCATGAAGGTTATCTCTTCGAGCAGTTCGCCAACAGGGCCTTCAACAGGCGAAAGGTGGGTAAATATTCGAACTGGCAGACCTTCGGTATTGAATCCGTTAAGGAGATACGAAAACGCTGCGGTTCAGGATTCCCCATAATGTTCAGGATCGATCTGTCCCTGGCCCTCAATGCCACCTACGGTGAAAGGATCAATGAGGTCAAATCCCTTAGGAAATTCAGGAACGAAAGGACAATAGCCGAGACCCTGGGTTACATGGAGAACCTGGTGAAGGCGGGTGTGGATGCCTTCGACGTTGACCTGGGGAGCTACGATAACTGGTGGCTGCCCCATCCCCCGGCATCCATGCCGTCCGCTTGTTTCCTGGACCTCTCCAGGATCGTCAAGGAACATTTCAATAAGAAGGGAGTGAAGGCCAATTCAGGCCTGGACGTTCCAGTGGTGGCCGTGGGCAAGCTGGGCTATCCCGATCTGGCTGAAAAGGCCCTCAGGGACGGCATGTGTGATATGGTGATGCTTGGTAGGCCACTGCTGGCGGATCCCCAATGGCCCCGCAAGGCCTTTTCCGGTGAAGTTGGCTCCATACGTCCGTGCATAGGGTGTCAGGAGGGCTGCATAAACGAGTTCGTGAAGGGAGGTCATCCCCAGTGTGCGGTGAACCCCAGATGCGCATTCGAGTGCGAGATACCCGCTCAGGTCCACAAGGCAAAGCGATCGAAAAAAGTGGCGGTGGTTGGTGCGGGTCCCGCGGGCATTACCGCTACGGGAGAGCTGCTCAACAGGGGCCATAGGGTGGACTTATACGATAGAGACGTCCTCGGCGGTATGCTGATTCCCGGTTCCCGTCCAAAGATAAAGTACGAGCTGAAAAACTATCTGGAGTACCTCGGCAATATGGTGGATGCTTACGGTGAAAACCATGACTTCAATTTCATACCCGGTACAGATGTGGATGTGGAATACCTCCGGGAGAAGGATTACGATGTGGTACTGGTGTGCACCGGCACGATTCAGGTCCCGCCTCCAATCAAGGGTATCCATAACGAGAACGTGTTCTTCGGCATAGATGTGCTGAACGACCCGAGCCTCTTGAAAGGGGCAAAAGATATCGTTGTCATAGGCGGGGGCGTGGTTGGCTGCGAGACCGCTTACTTCCTGAGGTACGAGCTGGGCAAGAAGGTCAAGGTGGTGGAGATGATGGACCATTTCATGGCAGATGTGTGCACCGCCAACCGGGGACATCTCATACATTATCTTGAACTGGGTGGTGTGGAGCTTATGAACATGACCAAGGTGATCTCCATCGAGAAGGACGGTGTCCGGGTATCCCGGAACATGTCTGATAAAAAGCCGGACCCCTATGTCACATGGACACCCCTGCTCCCGGAGCATGTTCACAATCCCCTGGCACCCAAGATCAAGGAAGACTATAGGGAGCAGATCATAAAGGCGGATGCGGTGGTTATCTCCACGGGTGTCAGGAGTGATAACAGCCTGTTCTACAAATGCCTGGAGCACCGGGTTGCCAAGGAGGTTTACAACATAGGCGATTCCAAAAAACCTTCCAACGTTCTCGAGGCGGTAAAAAGCGCGTTCGGTAAGGGAAGGGCTGTATGATCCCCCTGGCTGCACGAACGTTTATATTGGAGCACCAGATGTACCCCAAAGAGTCGAAGGAGTTGAATGGCATTGGATACCCGTAACAAGAAAGTAGTGGTCACCGGAGGATCATCCGGTATCGGTCTGGAACTGGTCAGGGAACTCTTGAAGGACGGATGTCAGGTGGTGGCCGCATCCCGTACAATGGAGAACTCGAAGATAAACCATGAAAAACTGCACAAAAAGAACTGCGATGTTTCCCTCCAGGGAGATATAGACGAACTCTTCGACTTTGCCATGGGCAAGATGGGTGACATAGACATATTCATCGCAAATGCTGGCTTTGCATACTACGAGGAGATAAAGGGGGCCGACTGGGAGCACATAAAAAAGATATACGATACAAACACACTGAGTGTTATATATTCTGCGGAAAAGATGAAGGAGCTGTACCCCGAACGACCCTACAATTTCGTTTGCGTGGCCAGTGCCATAGGGCTCCTGTCCATACCCGGGTATGCCATATACAGTTCCACCAAGGCCGCCTTGAACGGATTCGCCAACGCCTACCGATACGAACTCAAGGGCGGGCAGAAATTCCAGGTGGTCTATCCCATTTCCACAAAAACACATTTCTTCGATGATAACGAGGGCATAGACCCGCCTCCGCCGGTGCAGACACCGGAACATGTGGCCGGATCAATAATAAAAGGTATCAAAAAGGACAAGGACCGTATATTCCCGTCAAAGATATTCTACTTCATGAACCGATTCCTTCCCTTCCTCCAAAGGTTCTATGTCCGCTCGGAGAGTAAAAAATTCGAGAAGTTGGCAGGGGAGGGAAAGATATGACCGTGGAGCATTTCCCTGCACCCTGGGAACTGGAGGGCAAGGGATATATACTGATATACAAATTCAACCCGGTCTTCGTGAGAAAGTACTGCTGGGTCCCTGATTTTTTGAGGGGAAGGTTCGCCGGTGGATTCGGCAGTGTCATGGTGGTGGATTACGAAACGTCCGATGCCGGACCCTACGGCGAACTGCTGTTCATGCCGGGAAAGTTCGAGCACCGGGGAGGCAAGTTCGATACAATAACCAAGATATACGTATCCACCATGGAAAGCGTGGTGAACGGGATACGGAACTGGGGCATCCCCAAGGAGCAGGCGGACTTCCGGTTCCGGGAGATAGACGATAACACGGAGAGGATAACTGTTCGCAGTGGTGAAGACATCGTAGGAGACTTCGTGTTTACACCCTACGGCCTGCCATTTCCCCTGAACACATCCCTGATGCCCTTCCATCTGGTCCAGGAGTACGAGGGAAAATACTTTTACACGGATTTCAGGGGAAAGGGCATGGCAAGGCTGTCAAAACTGGAGTCCATTGAGATAAATGAGAGGATGTTCCCCGACGTCTCACTCTTCAAACCCATACTGGTCCTGAAGATCGAGCCGTTCTCCATCGAGTTCCCTGTGGCGGAGATCGAATAGTTCAGAATGCGTCCTCGATCTCTTCTATATCGATTTCCTCTTCATCCGGTTCATCCTCAGGGAGTTCGTCTTTCTTGGACCTCCTCTTCCTTCTCCTGAGTACCAACAGCGCAGAGATCAGAGCGATGACGGCGATCACAGCTATGATTATGTAAAGCATAAAGTTAGAACTCTCTGGATCACGTACTTCTACCGTCCAAGTATTTGAATCAAGAACATCATGGTTTTCATCCAACAATTCAACCCTCACGGTGTAGTTCCCTTGGGACAGATCCTTTGCCGGGATGGTGAAGTTCTTGTTGCCTTCCAGACGTAAAACACCGTTTACATACCATCTCAAAAGTATATCCGCATCTTGAGGGTTATCTATGTTGACGGAGAACGTTATATCACTGTTGGAAGAATGGCCCGGGATATTGTTTATGCGAGG
>SLLU01000138.1 GCA_007133925.1 Candidatus Halarchaeoplasma halalkaliphilum
ATATACGGCATAGAGGCCGGAGATGTGTACTGGGCAGCCTCGGACGTGGGCTGGGTCGTTGGCCATTCATACATCGTTTACGCACCCCTGCTCACCGGTGCAACCACCATCATATACGAGGGTAAGCCCGTGGGTACGCCGGATGCGGGACAGTTCTGGCGAGTCATAGAGGAGCACAAGGTGAAGGTGCTGTTCACCGCACCAACGGCCATACGAGCCGTGAAGAGAGAGGATCCCAATGGAGAATATCTCGAGAAATACGACCTTTCACACTTCGTTACACTGTTCCTGGCCGGGGAGAGGACGGACCCGGACACCTACCACTGGGCAAAGGACCTGCTCAAGGTACCCGTTATAGACCACTGGTGGCAGACCGAGACCGCATGGGCCATAGTGGCCAACTTCCGAGGTCTCACACAGTATCCGGTAAAACCCGGCTCGGCCACCAAGGCCGTACCAGGATGGGACGTGCGCATACTGGATTCCGTGGGAGGTACCGAGATGGAGAAGGGCGAGAACGGTGTGATAGCCGTGAAGCTTCCCCTACCCCCGGGAACGTTCATCACTCTATGGAATGACGATGAGGCCTTCGAGAGGGAGTATATGACGGATTATCCCGGGTATTACTTCACCGGAGACGGCGGGTACATAGACAAGGACGGATACGTTTACGTCATGGGCCGTGTGGACGATATAATCAACGTGGCCGGACACAGGCTTTCCACAGGTAGTATGGAGGAAGCTGTTTCCAAGCATCCCGATGTTGCCGAATGCGCCGTGCTGGGCGTTGAGGATCAGCTAAAGGGTGAGGTACCCATCGGTTTCCTGGTGCTGAAGGCAGGTGTTACAAGGCCCCATGAAGAGATAATCTCCGACGTGGTGGGCATGGTGCGCAACGATGTGGGACCCATAGCATCCTTCAAAAAGGCGGTTGTGGTGGACAGATTGCCCAAGACCCGCTCGGGAAAGATACTCCGGGGAACCATGAGAAAGATAGCTGATGGCAAGGAATACAAGATGCCGTCAACCATAGAGGATCCGGAAGTGCTGGGAGAGATCAAGGAAGCCGTGAAGAAAATAGGTTACGGCCATTGAGTTCGTCCCTGACCCTGGAGATGAGTTCCGGTAGGGAGCTTTCCACTCCGGGGGTCATGGTCTCCGAGAACGTGCTAACATCCTCCACTTCCATGGCATAGATCACTATATGTTCCGGTACACTGCCTCCCGCAGAGGACCAGAACTTCAAAGCCTGTATGAAACCAACGTTGTGGAGGTTGCTTATGTTCTTTGATTCGCTGAAATCCTCCGGTGTGATCCTGATCACCGTTCCAACATCGTTCTTACCTGTGAGTATGGAATCCACCACTATGGCCCTGGAGTAATCCAACATCATCTCCACCAGCTCCATTCCTCCCACGGAAGCGATCTTTACATCCACATCTTCCCAGTGCTCTTTTTCAAGGACTTCAACGGCACGGATGCCCACTGCATCGTCCGAAACGATGGGGTTCCCCAGTCCTATGAGGACGGTCTTCATGAGCGCTTGATGACTTTGTAGATGCTTCCGTCCGTGTCCCTTATCTCAACTGTCAGGGGCATCTCACCGGGCAAACTGTGGGTGGCGCATGCGAAGCAGGGGTCGTAGGCCCTGAATGCCATCTCTACCTTGTTGAGCATGCCTTCCCGTATCTCACCGTTGGTTACCATGCCCATGGCGGCGTCCCTCACTGACATGGTGATGGCCCCTGCGTTGTTCGTGGTTGCCACGATGAGGTTTGCCTTTTCCATGAGACCGTTCTTGTCCACATGGTAATGGTGGATGAGTGTTCCCCTGGCGGCCTCTACAACGCCTATGCCCTCTCCCGGTTCTCCCACCTGGTTCCTCACCTTATCCGAGGTTATCTCCGGGTCGGTGATCAACTCCTTTGCCCGTTCCGTTGCGTAGAGCAGCTCTATGAGACGGGCCCAGTGGAATGCCAGGGTGGAGTTGACTGGCTTGCCACCAAGGGTATCGTACATGCGCTCGTACTCCTTCTGTGCCTCCGGGGTGGCCATGCCTTCCGCAGCATTCAACCTTCCCAGGGGTCCGACACGGTATATACCGCTGTCGGGTCCGCTGGTCATGCCGTTCCAGCCAACCTTTTTCAGGTAGGGATATTTCATGTAGGTCCATTCCTCAACGTGCTCCCCAACGTGTTCGTGATATTCATCCCCTTTGAATTTCAGGAATTCCTTGCCCTTCTGGTCCGTGACCCTTATCATCCCGTCGTAGAAATTCACCTTGTTGTTCTCGTCCACCAATCCCATGTTGTAGGTATCCAGCTGGTAGGGGTCGCTTGTTATCAGGTCAACGTAATCCTGGTTCTTCAATACGATGTCATCGAATATGTTCAGTGTGAGCTTGGCGAATTCGTGGCAGGAATCCACCATCTCCTCTATGTCCTTGACCTCGTCCTTTGAAAGGGACTTGGATACTCCTCCGGGCAATCCGCATACCGGATGGGTTGCCTTGCCGCCCAGTATGGCTGTTATCTTCTGGCCGTATGCCCTGTGCTTGATGACCTCCTTGGCCACGTCCAGGCCGGCTTTCTGTATCACTCCCAGTATATTCCGCTCTCCGGCGGGTGCCTCGGGGCCGACCACGAAGTCGGGACCTCCCAGGAAGTAAAAATGAAGGGTGTGGTCGTAGATCAGGTAACCGCTGTACATCAACTCACGGAGCTTTTTGGCTGCCGGAGGGGGTTCCACACCGAAAGCGGCGTCCAGGGCCTTTGTGGCTGCAAAATGATGGGAAACCGGACACACACCGCATATACGGGACGTGATCTGGGGCATATCCTCCGCCCTTCTACCCCTGCAAAAGGTCTCGAAACCCCTTAACTCGGGTATCTGTATGTAAGCGTTCTTCACGTTCTTATCATCATCCAGGAAGATGGTGATCTTGCCGTGGCCTTCAAGTCTTGTTACGGGATCTATCTCTATCTTTTCCATGTTCACATCACCTTCCTTTTGAGCAGTGAATCGGGAAGGGTGTACTTGTAGAAGGTCCCTATGATGTCCCTCACCTGATCCAGCATCTCTTCCGTCTCCGGATCCTCCATGTCCACTTCCCCGTCTATTCCCAGTATGGACGACAGGGCAGATATCATCTTGGCACCCTGATCCTTTGAGTTCGGTGTGGGACCTCCGCATCCTGTGCAGGGCATCCAGGCATCCAGACATCTGGCGTCGCAGCCGCCCCTGGTTGCCGGGCCCATGCAGATGATACCCTGCTCCAGTAAACATTTGTCTTCCACCTTCTCCACCTCGTATATGCGTTTGATACTGTTTATGCGCTTCTCGCTCTTCTCGTACCTGCATTCGTCGCAAACGGACTTCGCCGGTGCCAGGACAGCTCCCTTGGGAGGCAGTTCACCGGATGCGATGGCCTCCACGGCCTTCACTATCAATTCCGGCGGGGGCGGGCACCCTGGCAGGAAGTAATCAACGTCCACCACCTGATGGAGTGCGTGGACCGTATCGTAAATCTCCGGAAGTGTGAGTTCACCCTCGGGTACATCGGTTTTGAGAAGGGGTACCGTTCCGTCCGGGTTGTCTGTGGTGGGGTTTTCCGTGTAACTGTCGGTGTATATCTCCTCCCGGTTCGTCACGTTGGCCAGTCCCGGGATCCCCCCGTTGACCGCACAGGCACCGAAGGATACCAGTACCTTTGATTTCTTTCGCAGTAATCTGGCGATGTGTTCCTGTTCCGATGTGCGGACGGCACCGTTGAAGAAACAGACATCTATGTGCTCGTCCTCCATGGCCTCCACATCCTTGTATTTGACGTCGATGGCCACGGGCCAGAACAGTATATCCGCTATCTCCACTACATCCAATATCTTCTCGTTGATATCCAGTACCGCTATCTCACAACCGCCGCAGCTTGCGGCCCAGTAAAACGCGAATTTCAGTTTATCTGCCATGATGATCCTCTTCCTTTGATA
>SLLU01000051.1 GCA_007133925.1 Candidatus Halarchaeoplasma halalkaliphilum
ACATGGCACTGGTACCCATAATCCAACCTCCCATCATAAAAGCCCTCACCACCAAGGAACAGAGAAGGGTGCCCATGGGCAAGATGAGGGAGGTGAGCCGATCGGAAAAGATCGCCTTCCCCGTGCTGGTGACCCTCATAGTGGGTCTTCTGGTACCTTCGGCACTACCCCTGGTGGGCATGTTAATGCTGGGAAATCTATTCAGAACATCGGGTGTCATGGACAGACTCTCGAAAACAGGCGGTAACGCACTCATGGATATAGCCACCATAATGCTGGGCCTTGGCATAGGTTTCCTCATGACCGGGGACACCTTCGTTCAGCTGGAGACACTGAAGATACTGCTCCTGGGTGTGTTCGCCTTCGCCACGGCAACGGCGGGGGGCACCCTCTTCGGCCAGGTGTTCTACAAACTGTCCAAGGGAAAGGTGAACCCCATGATAGGTGCAGCGGGTGTTTCGGCCGTTCCCATGTCATCCCGCGTGGTGCAGAAGATGGGTCGGGAAGAGGATCCGGAAAATCATCTACTCATGCATGCCATGGGTCCCAATGTGGCAGGTGTGATAGGATCCGCCACCGCCGCAGGTATATTGATAGGATTGCTGGGGTGATAAGATGGATGTGAGAAATATAAGGATATATGAGGTTGACAGGACCACTTCCACCAACGACCTGGCCAGGAATCTGTGCGGGGGTAACGAGGAATTCGTCGTCGTGGCAGGAGAACAGACCGGTAACGGCCAAGGGCCCATAGCCAACCTGGGCGGACTGTATTTCACGCTATGTACCCGGATGGAGCCACTCCTGGATCTTAAGGCCGCCGCAGCGGTGGCCCAGACCCTTGACGACCTGGGTGTGGAATCGTCCATACAGTGGCCCTCGATGATCACGGTGGATAACAAGATACTCTGTGACATAATCATGGAGCAGATCGGGGACAAGGCCCTGGTGGCCATGGCCATGAACATGGAATACTCTCCCGGGGAAAAAGGCACCTGTATCACTATGGCCCTGGGACGACCCATACAATCCAAGACAATGATGAACGGTATACTGGCTCGCATGGAGTTGATGGACGACGTGATGGATTCTTACAAACAGTATACATCGGTCATAGGAAAAAGGGTGGCTTTCGAATCCGGGGGCGAGAAATGTACCGGGAAGGTGGAAAACATAGACGGTGAAGGGAATCTGGTGCTACAGGACGGTAAAAGGGTCAGGTCCGCACAGGTACTTCCGGTACGAAGGAGGAAGGTCACCTCTTCACCATCTCCGTGAACATCTCCAGGTCCCTTCTGTCAAGTCCCTTCAGCAGGTAGAGGGCGACGGGATATGTCAATAGGGCCGTTCCCAGGAGGGGGATCATACCCAGTTCTCTAGAAACCAGGAGAGCAAATACCGCCCCCATGGCCAAGGTGGCAACGAAAGGCTTCCACAGGTGGGCAAGGGGTAGCGGATCAAGGAAACCCGAAACACGGTGATAATTCAGTAGGAAATGCACCATCTCGGCCCCCACCACGGCGGTGGCGGCGCCTGCCACACCGTAGATCGGGATGAATAACAGGGAGAAGAACACCAGGGCTATCACGGAAATCAACAGATTCAATGACGCCTCCTTTGTCCTGTCGCTGGACCACAGAACGATCTTCAGGCTGCCGTTCATGAAAAGGAAGGGAACCATCCAAACCAGGGTACGAAAGATCGGTACCGTATCCGCGAACTCCGCCCGGTAGATGAGCGAGAGCATATCTTCGGACATCAGATAAAGCAGTACGGTGACCGGCATCCCGGCCATTAGCATGTACTTCATGGAGCGATCGTAGGCCCTGCCCAACTCCTCCGCACCCCTTTGATACATCCTGGAAAAAACCGGATATAAGGCCCTGCCGAAGGAGTATGGCACCACCCCCATGAACACGATTATCTTCCATCCCGCACTGTACACCCCCGTTGCATGATCCCCCTCCATCAAGGTCAGGAGGATCACTATGATGTGTCCGTAGAAAACCGCCAGGAGTACGAAGTACGTGAAGGGTAAAGTTTTCTTCAGTATTGGCGGGATACGGGACAGATCGGGCTTGACGAAACCCGCCCCGATGGTCAGTATGTAGGCGACCAGGGAGATCCCGAAGTGGACAGCATATGATACGAGCATGAGTAAAAGGATCCTCTCAAGATCGTAACCCATGAGTATTCCCCAGTAACCCATGACGAGATAGGTTCCCCTTCCCAGTAGTTCCGTCATGCCCTGAACATCCATGCGCTGGTGGGCCTGGAAGATGGATTCGAAGGTGCCTATGAGCCTTTCCATGGAAAGCATGACCCCCGCTATGAAGAGGACCGCAAGGGACAAGGTGGTTTCCATCCACGGTACGAAAAGCAGGTATGCAAGGGCAAGGGCGGAGAAATTCAGTATGGACAGCAGGAGCCTGCTGAACAGTATGGTGGAGATCATCCCAGCGGTCTGTTCCGGTCTCCGGGAAACCTCCCTGACCGCCATCTCGTCGAAACCGAAATCCATGGATACCGAGGCCAGATACGCCATGGCCATGGCCAGGACATAAATCCCGAAGCTGGCAGGCAGCAGGTGGTTGGCCAGCAGTATAACCATCACCGCAGACATCACCCTGGACAACAACTTGGCCATCATCAACCACGATGTGTTCTTTACTATCCTATGCTCAGTTCTCACATTATCTAGGGGGTATAGAGTGAGGGAATCTATAAAAGCTCCTCGGAGAGTTCTACCATCCAAGAGGTGACGTCGATCTTTTCTTTCAGCATCTTTTTTCGTCCCTGTGACAGGTCCTTCCCGCAGAGGGCCCTGGAATGGGATATGGCATCCGAAAGGGAGTCCACGGTCCTTCCCGATCCGTAATTCTCTTCCTGGTCGTCAAGATAACACCTTCCTCTCCGAGATATGTATATCCACGGGGTGCCCAATACCCCCGCCTCGGAAGCCGCCGTCGCTCCCTCTCCCACGTACAGCTTTCCATGGGCCAGTATATGGTGATACTCGTGCTCAGGTACCTTAAGCCGGTAGGGTTCTAACTCCCTGGGCAGGGGTGTTTCCGAATCCACCACCACCTCCCCCAGTTCCCTTAGGCTTCGAACGAGCCTGATCTTTTCGTCCACGGACATGGCGCCCTCCTTCCTCTGATGCCTGGCATCCAGGGACGACAAGCGAACCACTATGTAATCTCCGGGTTCCAACCCCGCGGAATCCGGCACGGATGGATCCGGGGTGAACCGATGGGGATGCAGATACGCCAATTCGTGATATCCCGGGTAGGGTCGATGCTTCTTACCCGGTACTTTTCCCTTGTAACAATCCGGGGTGGCGATGACGGTGGCCAGGGGGAAGGTCAGGTGGTTGGTCAGGGTGGCACCTTCCGTGTCCGTGAAGTCCAGGGACGGTATCCCCATGAGGGCCCCCGCATGCACCGAGTACAGGCCTGCTATGGACGCGGTCAGGTCCGGATGAAATCCCCGGGCGATCCTGAGGAGCCGGCGGTCGTTGGCCAACACACCCCATGCTTTCCCGGGACCGGTGGCATATGTCTTGCCGAACACCCTGTGTTTGATCCCGAAAAGGTCCAGAAGCCTTGTGGTATTCTCCCTCAATTTCACGCAGACCAGGAAATCGTGTCCTCTATCTTCCATCTCCTGGATGAAGTGCCGGAAGAAGTGCACGTGGGCCGGATGTCCCATGACTACTAGGATCTTCAAATTGCCACCTTGGGAGTCCATTGGTGCAGGGGATATATAAATTACCCACTCGTACTCCCTCTCTTCATGGCTACCCGTATCTCGTCCATCAACTCCTTGGCTACGGATACTCCGGCATCTTCACCCGCATCCCGGGACATCTTCAGGACTTCCCTGGCCACTTCCAGGGCGTCTTTGAAAAGGC
>SLLU01000024.1 GCA_007133925.1 Candidatus Halarchaeoplasma halalkaliphilum
CTGGAAAAGAGCCTGCGGGTCATGGTTGTTATCACAGGTGTTAAATCAAGGCAGATATTCGGCAGAGAACAGATACGAGGAAAAGGGGACATACAGAGCGTAGCATGAACGAGGTTAGTTAGATGGATATACTGGAGAGATCTTGGTCAGTTCAAAGGAAAATCGAAGAACGCGCCGGGAAGATAGGTAAGGGTAAGTACGGCCGTGTCCTCAAGATGGCCAAGAAGCCAGATATGGAAGAGTACAAAAAGACCCTGGCGATTTGTTTTTTGGGTATAATTCTGTTAGGCGGTTTGGGATTCTTGATTTACTGGCTTTTCAACAATCTGCCTGGCTATCTAAATTTGATGATTTGATGAGAGGTAATGAATATGGGTCTTTTGGATGATTTCAGCGAGGAAGAGATAGAGACCATTCCCGACGAGCGTAAAGTGGTCGTGGAAGAGAAACGGTCCGAAGGTATTCGGGTAGAGGCAGATTCAAAACAGGAATCCATCACCACCGGGAAGGGGCATCTGTACAATGTAAAGGTGATCAACGGAACTTCCAGGGAGCAGACGGTTGAAGTATCAATCAAACTTCTTTACGAAACCGACGAGGATAACAGGGTTCACTGGAAGGTGGACCTGATCGGGGAGACGACCCTTTCGAAGGAAGGTGAAAAATTCAGTAAAGAGTTCGAGATCGAACGAGGGGCCTCGGAGACCCTGAAAATAGAGGTCCAGGCACCTGAAGGAGCCCGATACGGTGAGAAGATGGAGGTGATAGTCGATGCCACATCTAAGAAGGATTTTTTCCTGACGGATTCCATCAACCTCATGACCATCGCAAGACCCACCGTCATAGCGGTCAAGACACAGATCGGTCAGGAGAGGACCGTGGGAGATCATCTCGCCGGTCTGGCAAAGAACAAGAAACTGGGTATCTTTTCAATACTCAGCCCCAAGCCGGTTAGAGGCTACATATTCATGGAGGTCATGAGCCCCCAGATCATAGAGGACGCCATAGGCGGAATCAGGAAGGCAAAGGGGGTAGTCGAGGGGGAGACCAACATAAACGAGATAGAACATTTCCTGGCACCCAAACTCGCTGTCGAGGGCATAGCCGAAGGGGACATAGTGGAACTGTCCGCAGGTCCCTTCAAGGGCGAGAAGGCCCGGGTTACCCAGATAGACGAGTCCAACGATGAGATCACCGTGGAACTGTTCGAGGCCACGGTACCCATACCCGTTACCGTAAGGGGTGACCACGTACGGTTGTTAGATAAGGAAAAGCAGATGTGATAACATGGCAAAGGAAACTATAGAAGCACTGGTGGACGGTGGAGCAGCAAGCGCAGGTCCGCCTCTGGGACCACAACTGGGTCCCCTGGGCGTGAATATCATGGAGATAGTGAATGCTATCAACGATAAGACACAGAAGTTCAAGGGGATGAAGGTTCCCATCAAACTGGTCCTAGATACCACTACAAAGGAGTACGATATCTCAGTCGGTACCCCTCCCACCACGGCACTGATCAAGGAGAAGCTGGGGATACCCAAGGGGAGCGGCAGCGCAGCCACCCACAAGGTCGCTAACATAGGCGTGGATGAGATAATCCAGATCGCAGAGATGAAGGAATCGGACCTTCTGGGAAAGGACCTCAAGATGAGGTCGAAAGAGGTCATGGGCACCTGCGTATCCATGGGGATAACCGTAGATGGAAAGGATCCCCGGGAGGCTCAGAAGCTTCTGGACCAAGGAGAATACGACAAGTATTTCTGATATACTCTTGACGGTATTTTTCTCCATTTGGAGATTGGATAAATTATATATGGCACAGTGCCCTTTATACTATTAAAGGGCGTGTTTACTGTGAACCGAACGAGAGCGATAGTCATCGTACTGCTGCTGGCAGTGAGTGTGCTGGTCCCTCTAAGGGTCAGCGAGGGTGAATCGATCCGAGCAGATTGGAGTATTCGGATAGAAGGGCCATGGGATGTGAGGCTGGGAGAGGAGAATAGCTGGGAAGTTAGGTTAAGTCCCGGGGATATAGAGGATATGAATTTCACTTTCACGTGGACGATTTCCGGTGAAGTGGTGGAGGAGGATTCGGACGTACTCAACCAAACATTCCATACCATGGGTACGTGGACCATAGAGGTAACGGTGGAGGACGAGGACAACAACACGCTTACGGCCGACATGGGCGTCCGGGTGCATACCTACGTATCGGTTAATGTGGTGGATGAAGCATATACACCCCTGGAAGATGTCTACGTCTTACTCAGTAATGGTGTGGATTATCCTAGGATTCAGAGTACCAACGAGATGGGGGGCACGGTATTTGAGGTACGGGGTCCACTGGGCGCATATCCGGAGGAGCTGGAGTTCACTGTGAGAGTTTGGTGCGGTAGTTACGCCATAAAGACTGAGGACTTCCCAGGTACAGGGCACCAAATAGTGCTTGCCGAGGCAGGAGATGTTTCCCCACCAGTTGAGGACGGGGTTTACGTGGACAATATAAGACTGGAGGTAAGGCGAGACCAATATACAGGCTTGTTCGATACAGCCATGGGCGATCTCGATGCATTTTTACAGGCAATGGATGGTAAGCAATATAGCGATCACGATGAGTCTTTCAAGGATCTGATACACGAACTTGAGAGCTACGGTAGTTACACCGAGTTGTCTTTGAACACTGCATGGACTGAGGACTCCCGAGTCGAACTCATCGACGGATATGGTACATTTAGGATGAACCCCTTTGCCATACAGGAAATTCGACACGCACTCAACCATCTCATAGACAGGGGGCACATAGCGGAAGATATCTACGGAGGATACTCGCGACCAAGGTATCAGGCCATCTCCACGGATAACCACGCCTACGACGAACATCTTCGTTGGATAGACGATAAATACAATTTTACCCCTCAGGGGGATTTCGATCACGCTTACAACGTAATACAGGATGCCATGACCGAGGCCATGAACGATCCCCTACTGGCGGGCGAGATGAGACCGCCGGATGAATCTCCGACACAGTTCTGGCAGTACAAACCGCCTGGAGGCGACTGGGATGACATACGGATCCCGGGTTTGATCCGTCCTGAGGATACTCGCCTCCAGATAGGATTTTATTTTACCGACCTGCTCGAGGAATGTCATATCAAGGTGAACCCATATGTGGTCGATAAAGTGGCAATTAACATCTGGCTCTTCACCGATCCTGCTGATTTTGAATGGGGGTTCTATACCGGCGGTTGGATCGGATCGGTCACAACGGCTTACGAACACGGTTTACCCATTCAATTCTACACGGATTACAACGGATTCATGCCAGGTGGATTCTATGGGGATCAAGGACGATACTATTACCGAAGGGACGAACCCGGTGCCCAGGAATTGATAGATGAATGGGTTATCCCCCTGGTGAATGGAGAGATAACTGATGAGGAGACTTATTGGGAATATGTGGGACACATCTCGGAGTATGGCGTGTACGACAGCGCGAGGATATTCATAGAGAATTCTGCTAGTGTAGTTCCATTGAACCGTGCAAGGGTCACGGAAGTGGCTCACGATACCACAACGGGTTGGTCCCAGGTATTCTCTCCACGGACCATAAAAACATCTGATGGTAACTTCAAAGCGGCACAGTTCTCCGCAACGGGCCATCTCTTTATGGATAACTGGAATGATATCCATGGTTCGAGAGATTTCTACAGCATTTTACAGCAGCGCATGAGCTATGACCCTGGAACCTCCCTCCATCCCGTCAGGGGCAAATCCATACCCATGAGGGCAGATTTTGTGGCTGACCAGGATATGGCGGAGGTGTTCAACTCCAGATATGGGGAGAACA
>SLLU01000151.1 GCA_007133925.1 Candidatus Halarchaeoplasma halalkaliphilum
AGTTAGCGGCGGGATAGAACATCTCCAGTTCCCTGGGAACGGCCCCCATGGGCGATGTGAGTATCAACTCCTGTATGCGGGTCCAGTCGGATTCACCGGTGGCGGTGCGTATGGTACGGTGTGTCCGGGAATTGAAATAGGGTTTGGAGGCGGAGCAGGGCAGTAGCAGCAGCACGTCCCTATCCGGGGGTTCGTAGCGCTCCAGCATCCTTCTCCTGAAACGCAGTATGTCCGGTCGGTACAGGGATTCCCGTGTACAGGCGAACACTCTGTGGCCGGTGACGGGCACACCCGGTGATACCACGGAGTAACTCCCGTCCATGATCCTCAGGGCCTCCACCATCCACGGCTCGCTCCGCACCCTGGACTCCACCAGCTCTCGTATCCTCCCGTACTCTATTCCCTTTTTCACCAGACCCAGTTCGGCCTTCAACCGCTCCGCGTTCCCTTGGTGCTCTCCCGGAAAACCCATCCAGTCCGAGAGTGCTACACCCCGGGAGGCCATGAATTCGCAGTAGTGTGTGTCGAACAGGTCCAGTCCCATGTACACCAGCAGGGCCAGGTTCTGGGGCGAGGCGACGCCAGCAGCGTATATCAGCTTGTGGGGGCCTATCTTTTCTCTCAGTGACAGTACCTTCCTTACCAGGAGGTCCGCCCGTCCCACCAGTTCCGGTGCGTTCCCGAGTATGTAAACCTCGGCACCGGGGTCGGGCTCCTGATCGAATATCACCTGGACCCCGTCGATCCCGCCCCTCTGCTCCACGAAGGCACCTCCCACGTACTCGGGATAACCAAAGGATGATGGAAGGTCGTATTCCCCCTTGAAGTGGGATGTCGGCACGGTCAGGGGCCGCTCATCGTCACTGGAAAGTATCCCTGGTACCTCCCTGCTGTCTCCCCAGGTCCCCATCTTCGCCAGACCCCATCTGTGGGTGATCTCTATCATCTACACCGGGAAAGCCGGGCCGGGGTTAAAACAGTTTTGGAGCCCAGGGAAACCGAAAATATGTTATAGTGAATGAACTTACATCTGGCCTGATGGAAAAAATCCCTTTGATGGTGGAGAACCTGTCCAAGTATTATCATGAAAGGAAGGGAGAGAGTGTTACCGCCGTGAAAGATGTTTCCTTCAGGGTGGATCAGGGGGAAGTGGTGGGTCTCCTGGGACCCAACGGTGCCGGTAAGACCACCACCATCAAGTGCATCTGCGGTCTCATCAACCCCAGCGAGGGGTCCATAAACGTGTTCGGTCAGCCCGTGAACAAGCGCCGGCCCCTGGCGGAGAACGTCAGTGCGGTGCTGGAGGGCAACAGGAACATATACTGGAGATTGACAGCCAGGGAGAACATGGAGTTCTTTGCGGGCATACAGGGGATACCCGCCAGGGAGGCCAGGAAGGACATAGAGAGGCTGCTGGATATGTTCGAGCTGCAGGACAAACGGGACGTGACCGCCAGGAAGCTATCCCGGGGGATGCAGCAGAAGCTGGCCCTTGGCTGCGCACTGGTGAAACGCACGCCCCTTCTGCTCCTGGACGAACCCACCCTGGGCCTCGATGTCGAGGCATCCATAGACATGAGAAAGTTCATACTGGACCTTGCCAGGGATCACGGAAAGACCATACTCCTGAGCAGTCACGACATGAACGTGGTGGAGGACGTCTGCAAGAGGGTACTGGTGATAAACAACGGTCGTCTGGTGGCCGATGAAAAGATAGGCAATCTAAGGAAGCTGTTCGGGGTGCATTCCTACGAGATAAGGATCCACGGACTACTGGACGGCTCCCTGTTCCGGGAATTCAAAGACCTGAAGGTGGAGGAGAGGGACGGTCACACCATACTTACCGGACACCTGTCCTCATCGGATTCCCTTTACCGGCTCATGGATGTGCTCAGGGAGAACAGGGCGGTGGTGGAGGAGATAAAGAGCATGGAACCCGATTTCGAGGAAATATTCCTCAAGGTACTGGGGAGGGGGAGATGATGCACGAGAGCGCCATATTCCTGGCTATACTGAAAAAGTTCTTCATCGAGTTGAAACGGTACGCCTTCAACACGGTGATGATGATGGCCGGCATATACATCCTCTTCGCCCTCATATTCATGGGCCTTCAATCCTTCGATGCCGGTGATGAGACATTGGGAGGCTCCATGGTGGGATTCGCCATGTGGATATTCGTGATACTGGGCTTCTCCGAACTTGCCTGGTCCCTACTGGAAGAGGCGAGGAACGGTACCCTGGAGCAGCTGTACCTGTCACCGGTCAGCTTCACAAGGATATCGGGATACAGGATAATCGCCTCATTTTTCTTCAACCTGCTACTCATAGGAGTCTTCATGGTAATGATGATGGTGGGCACGGGTCATTATCTCACGTTCTCGTGGGGTGTGATGCCCATGATGTTCTTGACCCTTCTGGCGGTTTACGGTATCGGGTTCATGATGGGGGGTCTGGCCCTGGTTTTCAAGAAGGTACAGGGTGCTTTCAGCATACTACAGTTCATATTCATATTCCTCCTGGTGCTGCCCAACGTGACGGATCACCCGATCATATACTTCGTCCCCATTTCCTGGGGTAACGTACTTTTGAACAGATTGATGGTCAGCGGCGTGGGCATAACTAATATCCCTGCCATGGACCTTGTCATAGTGGTGGTTAACTCCCTGGCATACCTGGGCGCCGGGTTCCTGGTGTTCAACCTGCTGGAAAAGCTGGCCAAGGACAGGGGTTCCCTGGGGCACTATTGAGGAAAACCTGGCCTCTTTGAACTGAAAGTGGAGGACAAACTGGATGAACTTAAAGAAGCTTGAGGAAAAAAAGAAAGGAACAAAGAACAGAGGAGAAAATTTGTCAAGTTCTGGGCCAGATATGTAAAGGAACATCCGGATAAGGTATGGTCCAAGCAGCAGAACAGTATAATCGATTCACAACTGGATTGACATGGTGACAAGGACATAGGGGACGAAACAAGGGGTTTCGACAAAGCATAAATATAAGTTACAGTTAGCGCAATCATATCCGGTGTGAAGATGAAACAAAATGAGGATGGACCCCATTCCGAAAACGCACCCTGGTTGGATACAAAGCGAGTCATAGTGTTTATCCTCGCCGTGGTATTTTTTGCTCTACCCTATATGTTAAACATAGATGGTCTCGACAGCAACATGAAGGCTGCATTGGGGATACTCCTGGTGGCCGCGCTTCTATGGATCACGGAGGTCATACCCCTTTACGTAACATCTCTCCTTATAGTCCTGCTTCAGATTCTCACCATAAGCGAGGAAACTGTGAGTGCGAATGACGCCCTGGCGCCCTTTTTTAACACCATAATCGCACTTTTCTTCGGGGGGTTTGTACTAGCAGCAGCCCTCCAGAAGTACGATATTGACATAAAGATGGCAAAGGAGATGCTGAAGAGGTTCGGAAGGTCTCCCAGGGGTGTCCTGCTTGGTCTTATGGGGATCACTGCTTTTCTGTCCATGTGGATGTCCAACACGGCCACCACCGCCCTGATGATCGCCCTGGCCATACCCATATACACACAGATACCCAAGGAAGAGAAGTTCACCAAGGCAATGATGCTGGGCATACCCTTTGCTGCCAACATAGGTGGCATGGCGACCCCCATAGGTACACCACCAAATGCCATCATAATAAACGAACTGGCCGATTCAGACATCTCCATAACATTTCTGGAATGGATGATCATCGCCATACCCCTAACCATCATAATGCTGCTGTTCACCTATTTCCTGCTTTATTACTCCTACAAACCCTCCGTGAATCAACTCGACATAAAACTTGAGCAAAAGGATTCCCGGGGA
>SLLU01000109.1 GCA_007133925.1 Candidatus Halarchaeoplasma halalkaliphilum
ATCCTCTCGGGTCTGAAGCTGTTCTCAGTATCGATCACCAGCACCTCACCTTCGAGACCCCCTTCGCTCTTGGGCATGGTAGCGTTGACAGCCAGCTGATGTACCAGCTGTGTCTTTCCCGAGCCGTATTCACCGAAGAACTCGGTGATGGACCTTGTTTCCACCCCTCCACCCAGAAGGGAATCCAGCGCCTGGGCGCATGTGGTCAGCTTTCCGATCTCTTTTCTCTTTTCCAGTACCTGGTCACCGGTTTCGAAACTGCCTATGTCAGCGGAAGCTTTGGCGGCGTTGATTATCTTGGCAGCGGTGGCTTCGCCTATCTCCGCAACGTCAGATAATACTCTCGGGGATTCCACGGCGATGGCCAGGTAATCCTTGTAACCGGCTTCCATGAGCTTCTCTGCAGTTGCGGGTCCTACTCCTGGCAACTCTTCTATCTCGTTTTTGCTCATTTTAATCACCCCTCTTTAGCGGATAATCCTTTATAACCTTTTGTCGGGGGGTAGAGTGAAAGTGCCATCAAACATCCAGGATCACCCTTATCCTTCCCTCCCTTTCCACAGATATGTCGTGGTAGGATACCGCTTTAACGGCTGAACCCTGGGGATGTTTTTCCATGTCCAGGGGCTCCCCCCTGCACACCGCCGTGAGGGTAAGGCCCTCTATGGTCACATCGAACTCACCGAACACCATGCCCCGGACCTCGAAAAGGAATACCAGTTCCGACAAGAAATCCACCAGTAGCATCTCCAATGAATCACCGGTGACCTTCACTTCCACGGAACTCCTGGCTTCGATGGTGTTCACGTCCGTTATCACATCGAACATACCCCTGGCCGCCTCCCGGAATGCCTCCTCCAGGTCCTTTCCCCAGGCCTCCAGCCCTATGTCGGCTGTGTGATCGAACTGGCTGTAGGGCATGCACTCATCTCACGGATAAAAGGTTCATATCCCGGTCCCCGTCGTACTCTCTCTTGATGGAGATCTCGTTGAACACCATCATCACCAGCTCCAGCACATTGAAGACCCTGCCCCCTTCCAGATGACCGCCGAATAAAACATGATCATCCCCGGATACGCTGGCATGCAGGTGAACGGTCCCGTCGTCGCTCACGCTCCCGCCCAGGCTGACCAGTTCCATGGGTTTCTCGAAAACCTCCCATGAATATTTCCCTTCCTCGGAGTCGTAATAACCCAGCTTGAAGTCCCGGATCATACCTATGCCGGATACAACCACCGCTCCGTCTTTACCCATCTTCGATAGTATCTCCTTGATATCGCCAAAGGGATCCGCTCCATGGTCCAGCTTGGCGACCACCGTGTTTCCTTCAGATCTGTATTCCATTTTATCCCATCCCGATGGAACGCTTGGGTATTAAACGTTTTTTGACCCATTCACTTTTTCAACGGTTGAGCATCTATGCCCAACTCGTCCCGGACCGCCTGGCAGAACTCCACGGCACTGCCGTGTACCGTGAGGACCCTCTCGGGAGCACATGCCCGGACGAAGTCCATGAGCTCGTCGAATCCCGCATGATCTGACAAGGGGAACTGGGCGTCTATGTCCATGGTCCGGAAGAAGGGATAGAAGGCGCACCAGCCTGACAGGTATGCTATGTTTCCCCTCTCCTTCCGGGCCCGACGAGCCAGGCCCGACAATGGCTTCTTCAGTTCACCCGGTGTGACCACAGCAGTGTAGTCACCCTGGGGTTCCCCGGTGAGATATTTCAGATCAACGTCATGGTTCCCGTATATATCGCATATCCGGGCTATTTTCTCCGGCACGTAGGGCTTCTCACCCATGGAGTTCAGTATGGCTATGATCTCCTGGGCCTTGCCGAATTCGTAGCCCCCGAACACCACAGGACCCTCGTCCATCTGTGTCTCCGTCCATATCCTCAAGTCCTCCTCCACCTGTTCCTTGGGGGGAAGCCTGTACTTGCGTTTGCCGTAGGTGGTCTCCATGATCAGGGTTTCGCACTTTTGAGCCTCCGCCTTACCGCAGGTGAGCCCGCCGGAAGTGTTGAAATCTCCCGTATAGAGTACACCGTCCACACGGATCATGGCCGAACCGAATACGTGGCCCGCAGGCAGCAGTGTTATGTCATCGAACCCGCCCACGCTAACCTTCTCTCCGTAGGGAACAGGTTTACCCCGGCGTTCGCCCAGGCGCACTCCCAGTATGTCCAGTGTATGGGGTGTCATGTAGGCATCCTTAACCAGATGATCAAGATGCCCGTGGGTAACGATCCCGATATCGCTCTGGTGTGTGGGATCCAGTAGAAGTTTCCTTTGTTCGTCCCTGAGCACTATGCCCCGGTCGTAGTCTATGTCCATCTTATATCTCCTTGTCAAATTCGAAACGGTATCTCGTGGGTATCCGCTTTTTCATGGTGGTCCAGTAGGGGCACTGGGTGCATCGGTACCCCAGGGTCACAGTTCCGCCGTATATGGTCTCGTTCTTCGTGCTCTTCAACTTTCCCCGGCAGACCGGACACTTTCCCTTGAGACCCTTCAACCCTTCGTTCTGCCGTGCTTCTATGCTCACCTTAAGGAAAGGTGCCGTTGCAGCCAGCTTCCTCACCCTCTCGTGACTCACGGTGTATCCCGGGTCACGATTTCTCAATTCCTTTAAAACCAGCATACGGAGTTTGGTAAGTGATCCGATGCCCTTTACCCTACGCATCACCGACCGCAGTGCATCCAGCACTTCTTCATCAGGGGGTATAGTGTAGGGCATCGTTTTGGGGTATCGTTGTGGGATTACTTATTTTTTGCCTACTTGGTGTTCTCGTAAAGCTTGACTACGCTCTCCACGGCATTCTTTGCCCTGTCTATGCGCTGCTGGGCCTGCATCCGTGTCATTCCTGGACCGGTGATGCCCAGGCTCACGGGTTTGCCGTATTCCAGTGATAGATCGGCTATCTTCCGTGCGGCGTGGGATATAACGGTCTCATCGTGGTCCGTTTCTCCCTTTATGACCGCTCCCAGGGTCACCACACCGTCTATGTCCTTTTTCTCCAGCAGCTTTTTGATCACGAGGGGCATGTCGAACACTCCCGGGACGTGGATTATCTCCTTTACCTCCACACCCAGGAATTTTGCGTGTTCCTTGGCCCTCTCCATCATCATTTGGGTTATGTCGTAGTTGAATTCCGACACCACTATTCCTATTTTCATCTCTTTTCACCTCTTATCTTATGGGTTCCGCATCGGGATGACCTTCCCTCTGTCCGGTACCGGCCATCCTCTGGAGTCTTTCCTGCCGGAAGAGCAGGTCGTAGGCGTTTACCGCATGCTCCCTGGCCCTTCCGTCCGCAAGGCGACCCAGTTCTCTATCGTTATCAGCTTCATCTTCGTGGACGAAGACCTCCAGCAAGTGTATGCTGTGCTTCAATTCCACATCCAGCAGTGCCCGGGAGGCCTGGTCTGCACACTGCTTGTCTATGGCCTCGGGTCCGGGCATGCCCAGGGCCAGGACTATGTCACACCCCCTTTCCATGAGCTTCTGACAAGCTATGGCCAGGTCCTTTATGCCGGGAACGGTGTATCTCTCTATGGTGAAACCGGTTCCCATGGCGTTGAGTTCCTCCACCGCACTCCGGTACATATCATACCTGGCGAAGGTCGTATCCGCTATACCTATCTTTTTCATGTTCCCTCCACCTTCCCCAGTTCTTTTTGCATACCGTGCCAGTCGATTATCTTCCGTATGATCTTACGGGTACCGTTGAGATCGTCCTTGTAATGCTCCATCCTCACCACCTCCGCGCGAATGCCCCTCCTCTTCAACTCCTCTTCTATGGCGCCCTC
>SLLU01000003.1 GCA_007133925.1 Candidatus Halarchaeoplasma halalkaliphilum
CTCTCGGACAGTATGTCCTTCAGCTGTTCCGCGTTGTACGGTGGGAATATGAGCTTTTCCTCCCCCAATCTACTCCGGACCCGGGGGTCAAGGAACTCCGTGAACCTGAGATTGTTTGAAATGCCTATTAGGCTGACCTTGCTCTGCTTGAGTTCGGAGTTTATCTTGGAAAGGTGATAAAGGACCGTGTCCCCGCTCTTGGATACCAGCTTGTCCAGCTCGTCGAGTATGATCACCACTACCCGGGGTTCCTCGTCTATGCGTTCCTTGAGGGATTCGTACACCTTTTCCATGGGCCAGCCGGTGAAGGGTATCTGTTCGCTCCACTTGTTCATGAACTTGTTGCCTATGTTCTTCATGACCCCGTAGTGGGTATCCACCACCTCGCAGTTTATGTAAACGTACTCAACCCTGTGGACGTTGTATTCGTTGAATTCCTGTTCCAAACTGCTGTCCCTATCCTCCTTCTTCAACCGCTCCACTTCCCTTTCAAGGTACCTCACCACCGCAGTCTTCCCTGTACCGGTCTTCCCGAATATGAGTACGTTGGAAGGTCGGTTACCCCTCAGGGCAGTGACCATTATGGAGGCCATATCGTGTATGTATTCCTCCCTGTGGGGTAGCTGCTCCGGTATATAGCTGGGCCTGAGTATGTCTTTGTCTCCTTTGAACACCGTTTTCGAGTGCATGTATGTGGTGAATATGTTCGGTTCCATCTAAATCTCCCCGGTCATCGTGTGCGGGTCCTCCCCAAAGACCCCTTCATTTCATGTGGAAATCATCCCGGTTTTAATACCGTTTTACGGCTTTATATACCCTAGGACCATCCCTCCGAATAAGTTCGGGATTTTGGGACTTAACGGATTATCACCACTATTAAAAAACCTTTCGTCAGACGGTCTCTGATAGATTTCATATGTAGAAAATTAAGTAGTGTGTATGACAATTAAAAAAAGTATTTATAGGGCAGGGGTCACCGCATTCATCTAGTAAGAATTATACTATAACGAACATGGAAAAAGGGCTCATCCGAAAAACCGGTTAGTCCGGAAAGAGGTCAAATTTCAAGTGGAGAAATCTTTCGGCGGATATCCCTGAACCATGGAGGGGGAAAATCACCTCGATCCAGGAGGGACTTGAGCTCTTCAAGTGTTGACAGGGCCTTCTTTTCCAATTCGTCCGGGAGCTCCGCCTCCTGAAACTCGTCCTGGTCCAGAACATGATAATCTCCCCCGGGGGATACCCATATATCAAGAATTAGATCCAGTGCCTGGTATCCCTCCTCCGTCCTCTCCGGTAGAGTACGTATATCGCAGTAATATCCCACTAGTACCCCAGTGGTATCCGTCACCCGGATCACGTTGTACAACTCCCCAAGGGGATCATAGAGTACTCCGTGGTATCCCGTATGTATAAGGGGCGTACCCAGGGGTGAGAAGGGTTCTTCAAGATGATACAGAAAAGAAGATACTATCACGCCATCCATATCTGCCAGCAGGCGGTGCTCCCACCTCCTGGAAGTGTTTTTACACCGATGATATTCAACGGAGATAGTGTTCCCGGACATGGGGATTATATTCAACCGGATTTTGCCTTCTTCTTGGCCCGATCCCTGCGGTTCTTGGCGTTGAAACCGGTGACATCGAAGAGGAACTTGTTCCATCGGGATACGGTGTCCATGGCCACATCATCCGATACATCTTCCTTCATCTCCAAGTCCACCCATATGCCGGTATTACCTTCCAGCCATACATCCACCTTTTCTATGGCACCGTAACTGGTGGAGAGCTTTTCGCCGTCCTCACGAACGTCCCCAAAGTATTCCTTGATGATATTTTTGAGTTTGTCTCCTTCTATGTTCTTGAAGTGTCCTCTTTTTACGTCATACTTGTTTTGTCCCATGTTATCACAATACATCAAAAGACAGGACGATTTATAATTTTGGATTCCCTGAAAGGCTTTTATAGGTATGCCTTTAATTGGGAGTTCATGAAACGTATCTATTCGGAAGATGTGAAACTATTGGAGGACGGTGAACAGTGCAGGGTGGC
Source organism: Candidatus Halarchaeoplasma halalkaliphilum (assembly GCA_007133925.1). Lineage (GTDB taxonomy): Archaea > Thermoplasmatota > Thermoplasmata > Halarchaeoplasmatales > Halarchaeoplasmataceae > Halarchaeoplasma > Halarchaeoplasma halalkaliphilum. Next base: position 2,052 of record SLLU01000003.1, read on the forward strand.
CGGCTGGCTCCAGGAGGTAAGGAACCTGGGAGGCATAGCCTTCCTCAAGGTGAGGGACAGAACGGGTGTGTTCCAGGTGGTCCTGGTAAAGAAGGAGATCGGGGAATCTTTCGACGATCTGGTCAACATACCCCGGGAGAGTGTGATAGACATAGAGGGAAGAAAGCAGGAGACCGACCAGACAGACATGGGTTTCGAGATACTGCCCAGCTCGGTCTCCGTCAGCGGATATGCGGAAAAACCCCTGCCCCTGGGAGTGGTGGACAAGGTGGATGCGGACATGGACACACGGTTCGACAACCGGTTCATGGACCTACGTAAAAAAGAGAAACTCCTCATATTCCAGGTTCGGAGCCTTCTGCTGGATGGTGTGCGTGACTTTTTCCGGAAGGAGGGTTTCATAGAGGTGAACACGCCCAAGGTGGTGGCGGCTGGAGCAGAGGGTGGGGCCACACTGTTCAAGGTGGATTACTACGGTAAAAAGGCATACCTGGCCCAGAGTCCCCAGCTCTTCAAACAGATGCTCATGGGTGCGGGCCTGGAAAGGATATACGAGATCGCACCGGCCTACCGTGCAGAGGACTTCGATACGGTGAGGCACACCTCGGAGTTCATATCACTGGATTTCGAGATGTCCTACATAGACAGTTCCAACGACGTCATGAACATGACCGCTTACCTCGTTGAGCACTCTATGAGATATGTTATGGAGGAAGGAGAAAGATTCCTGGAAGCACTAGGGGTAGAAGTGGTACCACCCGAGCATCCGGTCAGGAAGATACCCCATAGCCAGTGCATAGAGATACTCGAGGATATGGGAAAGACGTGGGAAGACGAGAAGAGCGTGGACACCCAGGGGGAGAAGATGCTGGGAAGATATGTCAAGGAGAATTACGACTCGGATTTCTTCTTCATCACCGAGTTCCCCACACATCTCAAAAAGAACACATTCTACGCCATGAGAAAGGACTACGACCCCTCCCTGACCACCTACTTCGATCTGGAGTACAAGGGTCAGGAGCTGGTATCAGGAGGTCAGAGAGAGCACAGGTACGATGTGCTCCTGGCACAGATGAAGGAACTGGATCTGGATCCAAATGATTTCGAATCGTACTTGAGAACCTTCAGGTACGGCATGCCCCCCCACGGAGGGATAGGGCTGGGTCTGGAACGCTTCATCCAGCAGCTCTTGGATCTGGATAATATAAGAGAAACCATACTGTTCCCCAGAGACACCAGCAGGCTGGAGCCCTGAGTGTGGAGGATACATGGTCTCAGGTATGTACGAGAGGGAGCTCAGAGGTATACTTTCCGCAGACCCGGATACACTGAAGAAGGTCACTAAAACATGCAAGGATGAAGAAAAAGAGGGGTACATGTCCGTGGAGGACATACCATTCCTGGTGGTCAGGGCAGGTGGAAGCCTGGGCATGGACCTCATCGCCATACGGGGTGAGATATCCTTCCCCATAGAGGTGAAATCCTCCAAGAGTGGTGTGATATATTTCAGTGACGAGGAGAGGCTGACGGAGCAGGCGGAATGGATGATAGATGTCTGCACGGCCAGCAGGGTACTGCCACTGTACGCCTTCAGGATAAAGGGGAGGACCGGGGACCGGTGGAGGATATTCACCCTGGACATACAGGGCCTGGACAAAAAGCAGAGTTTATTGCAGGCAAGGATACCCCAGGTTGAGAAGACCGTTCACGGAAACTACAAGGTCCAGTGGGATAAGGGGATGCCCCTGCACATGCTGCTTTCCTACCTGAGCCATCTTATCGGATGAAGGAATCTTTTATAAGGCCCCTTTTCATCTACCCCTCATATGGATAATATACCGTCGATCTCTTTCAGGGACGGATACCCGGTAGTTGTGGAAGACGACCGTTACGAGGTACTTCGATCAGAGGGAGAGATCGTGGGGTTCGAGGAACTCATGTCCCTGCTTGCCGATTACGAACGTTTATACTTCGTTGATATAAACGGCATAGAGAGGGATCGCCCCCAGATGGACCTCATCGCCCGCCTAAGCACCCGAAGGGAGTTATGGGTGGACTGCGGGGTGAGGGACATGAATACCCTCCTTGACCTCTATGTGTCCGGAGCCGATAGGGTGGTGGTGTCCACCAAGAGTATGATGGACCTGGCGTTCATTGAGGAAGCGGTGGAGATCAGTGACAGGATGGTTTTCTGCATGGACTTTTTCGCCGGAAATATGATCTCATCAATGGAAGATACGGGTATGATCGAACTCCTGGGGAGGGCTGTGGAGCTGGGATACGATACGGTGGTGATAAACAACCTGGACGAGAAACCACTGGACCTTTCGGACCTGAGGAACGCACCCCGGGGAGATCACCACATATACGTAGGCGGTAGGGTGGAAAACGGGGAGGATGAAAGGATAAAGGGAAGGATACTGGACCTGAAGGAGATATAGACATGCCAAACAAAGAATTGAAACAGGCCGTGGCATTCCTGTTCCAGAGACGAGGGGTCACGGAGATGAAAGCTGACGACTTCATATACGACCCGGCCACGGAACTGGGTTGGTTCGGTCTGCCCGAGGCAAAGGAACTTCTTGAGGTGGCCAAGGAGAGGGGGTTGGTGAAAGAAAGTGGTGGGATGGTCAGTGTGGATTTCGACCACCGAACCGTGGAGTTTCCAGTGGGCTTCAAACCTTCACGTAACATACTGGAAGCGGAAAAAAAACAACCCCTGTTCCCCTCCATGCTCTCGGAGGCCCTGGACAGTGGAAGGGTCTCCAGAGGTGAGCTCATGGCCGCCGTCAATCAAAAGCAGGACGACATGAATCTTGAGATAGAGGTGGCACTGATCATGGTGTGTGATGAGAGGGGCATAGAGCTTGCCGGCAGGGACCGGTTCATAGGTGCCATAAGGAAAAAGATACGGGGAGAGCGGAACGACAAAGTTTAAAAAGAAGATTTCCTAGTGTAAACATCACGTTTAAGTATGAGTACCGGTATTCGAGTACCCCTTAGACCAAGCTGGAGAAGATAATCATGGCAAGGATGCACGCAAGAAAAAAAGGAAAATCCGGTTCGACCCGGCCCCTGGTTACCGAAAAACCCGAGTGGGTTACCACGGGTGAGGACGAGATAGTGAAACACATAGTAACTCTTGCCAAAAAGGGGATGAATTCCGGAGAGATCGGCATAACACTGAGGGACCAATACGGTGTCCCGAGTGTTAAACTGGTTACGGGGAAGAGCATATCCATGATAATGAAGGAAGAAGATGTGTACCCCAACCTGCCTGAGGACCTGTTGTTCCTCATGGAAAAGGCTGTAAACCTCTACGAGCACATGGACGACAATCACAAGGATCTGAGCAATCGAAGGGGACTCCAGCAGGTAGAGGCAAAGATACGCAGACTCGTCAAGTACTACAAGAGGAAGGGAGTACTTCCGGAGACCTGGAGATACAACAGGAATCTTGCCGAGATGCTTACCCAGTAGATCCAAACAGGGGAGAGAAATTGCAATTCCTACAGGACGCTTTAAATGAACGTCTGCAGTCCGCCGCAGAGATACTCGATAGACACCCAAAGTTCAGGATAATCACTCATTACGATGCTGACGGTATATCCGCCGCCATCGTACTGGGCAGGACCCTCATGAAGAGTAAAAAAGGTTTTCACACAACATTCGCTTCATCATTTCCCAAAGACATACCCGGGGGATTGCCCGTCATTTTTACGGACGTGGGAAACAGCTATCTCAAGGAAATATCCTCCATAAAGGAGGACACCATCGTACTGGATCACCATAAGGTCACAGGAGAGACGGATCCGGGGGAAAACAAGGTTTTCATCAACCCCCACGATTTTGGCATCGACGGTTCCAGGGAGTTGAGCGGAGGGACCATGGCATTTCTGCTCTCCATGGCATACGACGAGACAAACTGGGCAAAGGCTTTCTACGGTCTCGCAGGGGCTGCCGCGGACAAACAGAACATAGGCGGATTCACCGGGGTGAACAAGTCCATACTGGAAAATGCCATGGAGAAAAAGAAGATACGGTCCAGAAAGGGTCTTTACCTGGACGGATCGGGTATACGGGATGCCCTGCTCAAGTCATGCGACCCGTACTTTCCCGGCATATCTGGCAGAGAAAGTGTGATCGACGACATACTCAGGGATCTGGACATAGACCCGGAAGCGCCTGTGAACGAGCTGAGCAAGGAAAAAGACAGGAAACTGAGCTCTCTGCTGGTCCTTTCTTTACTGGAAAGGAAGATCCCTCCCGGTACCATAAGGAGCATCAAGGGAGAACGTTACTACCACCCCGAACACGACATGGACATAGACCTGCTCTACAAGTTGCTCAACGCATGCGCCAGGGTGTCCCGGCCTGGCCTGGGAATGTCCATAGGTTTGGGGGATCACACTGCCCTTGAGACGGCCATGGAGCTTAGAGAGGATTACAGGACGGACATGATCAAGAGACTCCATATCATGGAGGATAAGGGCATAGAAGAACTCTCGAACGTACAGTACTTTTACGAAGAAAGAAAGACTCGGAAGGGGGAACTGGCCGGTTTGGGCATGCTCTACTTCCTGAACCAGGACAAACCCGCTTTCGGCATATCTATCCAGGATAAGGATGCGGATATATCGTGCCGGGGTACCAGGGACCACGTGGAAAGGGGACTTGACCTGGGGCTCATCTGCGGAGAGATATGTTCGCAACTGGAGGGTTCCGGTGGTGGACATGACATCGCCGCAGGGGCCACCATACCAAAAGATAGGGTGGAAGAATTCCTGGAGATGGCGAACCAAAGGGTCGGAGAGATGTTGGAACGTTGATTCACCTGTATGTCTTGTCGAAAATGGACATTATCAGGGCAACCACCAAGAAGACTATAGCTGCCCAGAATAAACTTCCTCCGGTCAGTAGAAAAACCAGTATGGCTAGGAGTGTGGCCGGTATGAAGGCTATTAGCAGCTTAAGGAAAAAGGCCAGCACCATGATGAATATGATAAGCAGCAGTATGCCGAAGCACGCCATAATGCCCAGCCCCAATAATTCTGTCATACGTGTAAGATATCGTCGGGGATAGTTAAACATTGTCCCTTTTCGGAGAAATAATAAAATACGGTGCCCCCCATCTAGCCTCCATGCATCCTTCGGATCATCTAAAAGGCTCAAAGGGCTCGGACCTCCAGGGAAAAAAGATAATTTTAGGCGTCACAGGCAGCATAGCCGCCGTGGAGTCCGTCAAGCTGATAAGGGAACTGGTAAGGGAAGGCGCAGAGGTGATATGCGTCATGACGGAGTGGGCGCAGAATATAATCCATCCATATTCCCTGGAGTTCGCTTCAGGAACGAAACCCGTAACGGAGATAACGGGACAGGTGGAGCACGTGAGTCTGTGCGGAAAGGTACCGGACAAAGCAGACCTGTTTCTCATCGCCCCGGCCACGGCCAACACCGTATCCAAGATCGCCCAGGGGATAGACGATACACCCGTTACCACCTTCGCAACAACTTGCATGGGCTCCGGGATACCCATAATGATAGTCCCGGCCATGCACCAGAGTATGTACGAACATCCGGTGGTGGAGGAGAACATAGGGAAGCTCAGGGGACGGGGTATCAAGTTCGTGGGACCCTACGTTAGCGAGGGGACCGCAAAGGTGGCGTCCCGGGACAACATAGTGGATGAGGTTATCAGGGAACTCAGCGAAGGGCTCCGAGGCAGGAAGATCACCGTGGTAACGGGTAAGACCCAGGAACCCATGGACAGCATGCGGGTGATAACCAACAAGGCCTCGGGAAAGAGTGGTTTGGAACTGGCCCGCAGAGCATACCGGAAGGGAGCCGATGTTGAACTGTGGTACGGTAACGTTAACGTTGATGTACCGGAATGGATACCACACACGGAATTCCATACCTTCGAGGACCTCATGGCCCTTTCGGAGGAGATAAGTGGTACTTTCATAGTACCCGCAGCTTTATCGGATTTCGGTGTCCGGGAGGTGAACAAGAGCAAACTACCATCGGACGAACCCATCATAATCGAACTCCAACCTCTTCCAAAGTTCATAGATGCCATACGGGACAGGGTTGATTTCCTGGTAGCCTACAAGGCTGCCGATACCCGGGAGGAGGCCGTGGAAAAGGCCAAGGCAATGGTGGAGGAGAACAGAGCAGATGTGGTGGTGGCCAACTCCATAAGGGATGTGGAGGATGAGCATACACGAGCCTATATCACCGGTACCGATAGATGGTTCGAAGGACGTAAAAGGGATATCGCCGACCGTGTACTGTCAGAAGTAGAGAGACGACTATGAGCTCCCAGGCCTTCGCACCCGGGCACATCACAGGCTTTTTCGTACCATCAGATAATCTTTCGGATATGGAGAGGATCGGTTCCACAGGTGCGGGTTTCTCCGTGAAGCTCGGGGCGAGAGCACAGGCAAACGTAGGGGGTTCCGACTGGGATATATACGTTAACGGGGTACACACCGCCTTCAGCGTGGTGGAGAAGGCCATCTGCGGGTTGGCAAGGGGAGGTACCGTAGACATAACCACCGAACTACCCTTCAGCCAGGGGTTCGGGATGAGCGGCGCATGCGCCCTGTCATCCGCCTTGGCGGTATGCGAAGAGATGGATCTGCCACGGGAAAGGGCGGTCAGGGCCGCACACCTGGCAGAGGTATTTTGCAGGACCGGACTCGGGGATGTGGTGGCCCAGTCAGTGGGGGGATTCGAGACGAGGCTAAAGCCTGGTCTTCCACCCTTCGGAGAGATCGTGAGCCGGTGTGAAGAAAGGGAGGTTGTTTTAGGTGTATCCGGAGGCCCCCTTATCACACCCGATGTGCTGGGTGACCCTTCATTTTCGGAATGGATCAGGATGATCGGTGAGGAATGTATGGAAGATCATAGGCCCGATAACGGTATGGAAAAGTTCTGCGAACTTTCAAAAAGATTCGCCCTTGAGACCCAATTCATGAGGGATGATATAAAGGAAATATTATCCCATGTGGAGGGTATAGGGATGGGGAGCATGTCCATGATAGGTAATTCGGTCTTTCTCATAGGCAACACTGATGAAATCCATGAATATCTCGTTGACCGTCTGGGAAAGGAAAGGGTGTACCTCACATCCATAGACAACCAGGGTGCCAGATACTTATAAAAAAACTCATTCCGCCAGGGTGAACAATCTGTCATCTCCGCCGGTATCGTAGAGGCCCAACCGGGCACCGGCATCCAGCCACCCGTGGGCGTAGTTCACGCATGCGAAGGAATCATCGAGCTTGCCCTGGTCAAAAAAGTGGATTGCGTCATCGTAGTAACACCGGGCCATCCTGATGAAATCCTCGGCTATGGGCCGGAGATGAGACTTCTCAGGAGGGGATATGATGATCTTTTTCAGGGCCTCGTCAGTTCTTCCAAGATAATCCTTCAATCGCTCCTGGGACACCATCACCCGACCACCCTTATGGACGAGCCTCCATCCTGGCTCTCCCGGGGCCTGACCTCCAGAAAGAGGGGTTCCGAGAGTCCGCCGCCGGATACGATGGCCTCGCCTATGGCCAGTCTTTGGATCTCGTCAGCCATCTCCTTGCTCAATCCCTCAACGGAGGATTCTATGGCCTTGAGATCGTTGGGGTTGGTCACCTTGAGTATTACCTGTGTGTTACACTGACTGAGAACGTTCTTGTCTACCTTTGCCGGCCTCTGGGTGATGATGCCCAGCCCAAGGCCGAACTTCCTTCCCTCGCTGGCGATGGTCTGGAATATCTCGGAGGATTCTATCTTACCCCTCTGGGGGCAGAAGTTATGGGCCTCCTCTGCGAACATCATCATGGGAGGTATCTTGTTACGCTTCCTCAATTCGAAGAGGGCGGTTGACAATTTGGATACCACGAAGGCCTGAACATCCGGCTCGGTACCCTTTAGATTGATTATGGCGGTCTTCCCTTCCCTGACTATGTCATCCATGCGGGTCCCCCGGGCATCGAATATGCCCTTGGAATCCAGGGACTCCAGACCGGATATTATGGACGAAGCGTTCCCTTCCTCGTTTTCCTTGAGCAAGCGGATCACATCGGGTATGCCGTAGAATCCCTTGGTGGCCGATAGTCTTGACATTGCTCCCTCCAGGGCACTCACGTTGGACTGTATCTTGTTGACACCTATCATGTCCAGTATCTTCCGGGGCTTCATGTTCCTGAACGAGAAACGGAGTGGTTTCGCACCCCGGTTGATCTCCGGGTCCGGGGAAAACTCCGTTATGATGTTACCGTATCCCCGGGGCTCCACACCGAAATCGTTTTTCTTGGGGTTTCCGGCCTTGGCCAGGGATGAATACTCCCCATGGGGGTCCAGTATCACGAGGGTAACGTCGTTCTTCATCATCTCCTCTATTATCACACCAGTGGTGTAACTCTTGCCACTGCCTGTCTTTGCCAGTACCGAGAGGTGTTTCTGGGCGATTGTGTTTATGTTTAACTTCACCTTTATATCGTGCCCCCTCAGCTTTCCCACATAGGCACCGGTGTGGTCGTCCTTGAGTCCCAGGACCTCCTTTATCAGATGGTCCTTTGCTATGTAGATCTTCTCCCCTGCCCGGAAGGGATTCCCGGGAGTCTTGAGTATGCCCCGGTTGTCCCTGTAACCTATGACATTCACCGTGGCGATGACCGTTTCCTCTATATCCACATCCTCACCCATGGACAACTCCATGGCCATCTCCATGGACACGTTGGTTTTTCTTTCTACGTTCTCCACCTGGCCGAGAACCATATCTGCGGTGGGGTGTGCCATCATAACGTATTCTCCCTTGTCCAGAGGTCGGCACAAGTTGCACTTCAGGGATGTGGTGCCCACGTCGCCGAAGGTTATGCCTACCATGGGTTTGGAATCCTTATCTTCCATCATTTCTTCCTTTACAGCCATATCCACCCGCGATTCGGGTTCCTCATGGTCCGTCAGACATACCCCATCCATGACAATAAAAAGATATCATAATTTAAAAGGTTTACCCTTTGAAAAAAAAGAAAAAGGCACAGTGTATGAACACTGTTATGCCAATTGATAATGGTTTTTTAGCGTTCAGGCGAATTCTTCGTCTTCGAAGGATTCGAAGTCATCTTCATCTTCCAAGGATTCGAAGTCATCCTCTATGGCAACATCGGCCTGGGATCCCTTCCTACCTAGTAAGATTATGACGACCCCGATGATCACTATGACGATACCGACCACTCCGACCATCATATCCAGAGGTCCGTAGTTGTTGGGATCATATCCATCCAGCCCTAAAGGATTGAATTCAAGTTGGTTGTGGAGCCAAGACATAGCGGACACTCCGATACCCACAAGGGAAACAAAAAGCCCCATGATGAGCTTGCCTTTACCGGGCTCCGATTCCACAACTTCATCCCATTCTTCTTCCAGTCCATCTTCCGAAACATCCTCATCGGAATCCCATAGAGATTCTTCTTCCTCTTCGAATATCTGCCCGCACTCGGGGCATTCAACTGCATCGAGAGGGATGACGGCTCCACAAGTGGGACAATCCGCCTCTTCGTAATCCACTTCCATTTCATCTAAACCCATAGTAATCAACTGGAGGGTAAATCAAGGTTGAAGTATATAATATTTGCCGTAACCTTTCCTCGAAATGTCGTCCCGATAATCTTTTATCGCAGGATATTATATCTTAGATGTTCATGAACGAACTAGCATGTACAATTTTGTACATCGAATGAGGTTTTATCCATGAAAAAAGACCTGTTCACGGAATCTCGGCGGATGGCACACGTTACCCAAAGGGTGCGTGAAGTGCTGGGCAGATGGAACTACAATGAGATATTTTTACCCACCGTAGAAAGATACGACCACGGTCTGAGGAAGGGTCTAAAGATGGCTACCCATGATGATTTTTACCTCATAAAACCGGACGTTACATCTCAGATATCTGTTAACGTAAAGGACGATCTGGAGCACAAACTATTCTACATATCAGAAGTCCTGGACGGCCTATGGGGTGAGTGGCAGGTAGGCATGGAGTTTATTGGAGGAAAGGAAGAGGAGATGCAGATTGAGGTACTGAGGATTATAATAGATATACTTGAAAAACTGGAAATCACTGAGTTCTACATAGACATTGGCAGTTTCAAGGTGTGGTCTGACGCTGTGAAGGATGTCCCGGAGCACCAGGAGGACATATTCAAGGCCCTGAAGAGCCGCAACTTCGGTATAATAGAGGAGCTAGGGTTGGATGATACAAAGACCGAGGAGTTGTGGAACCTGTTCAACTTCCGGGGTAAAGAGAGCGGTGTACCGGACCTGGACCGAGTGGTCTGTGAGGTCAACGACCCCAGGATATTCCTGGATCTGGGTACCGTCAGGCCTCTTCCCTATTACGACGATGTGGTACTGGAGGTGTACTCTCCCGATCTTGGATATCCCATAGGAGCTGGTGGGAGTTACCGGATCAACGGTGTGGATGCCTTCGGTTTCGCGTTCAAACTCAAAGGTCTGGTAGACCTCTGTTTGGATAAAGGGGTGATGGAATGAGAGTAGTACTACCCAAGGGACGGCTGTACCAAGAGGGCTTCCGGCTTTTGGGAGAAGCAGGGATGGATATGGCACCCCACAAGGACAGGGAGCTGATATCCCAAACCGACGAATGTCAGGTTTACAAGGCAAAGGCCTTTGACGTGCCGGTTTACGTTGAGCACGGTATCGACCTTGGAGTGTCGGGAACCGACGTTTTACTGGAGCATGGAAGCGACGTGCTGGTACCCCTGGAACTGCCCTTCGGGAAATGCAGGCTGTCCCTGGCCATGCCAGAATGGAACATCAGGGAACCGGAGGATCTGGACGGGTACAGCATAGGTACCAAGTATGTCAACATCGTATCAAGGTATTTCCAGGATATGTCCGTGGATGTGGACGTGTTCAAGCTCAACGGTTCCATAGAGCTGGCTCCCAGCCTTGGTATAGCAGATGCCATAGTGGATATCGTGGAATCCGGAAGCACACTGAAGGCGAACAACATGGTGGAGGTGCGTAAACTCATGGACATATCCGCCATACTATTGGTGAACCGCATATCCCAGAAGACAAAATACCACGAGATAAACGGTCTGGTCAGAAACATAAGAAAGGTGATAAAAGATGGATATTGAGGGATACGTGGCCGAGATCCTGGAAGATATCAAAAACAGAGGTATGGAAGCGGTCATGGAGTACTCGGAAAGATTCGACGGTCATTCGGGGGAACTTAAGGTTACGGCGGAGGAATTCGACAGGGCGGATGCACTGCCAAGAGAAGACAAAGAAGTCATCCGCCGGGTGATCGAGAGGGGGAGGAGGGTGCACGAAAAACAGCTACCCCGTACCGAACTCCACGAGTACAGGGGAACAAAGTTCGGACTGATATACCGGCCCATGAGCCGAGTGGGGCTTTACGTTCCCGGAGGCAGGCCCCTACCGTCCTCACTGATCATGCTGGGGGTCCCGGCAAAGTTGGCGGGTGTGGAAGAGGTGGTGGTGGTCAGCCCCGCCTCCCAGGGTATCCCCGATCCCTACACCCTATTCATCGCCCGAGAACTGGGACTGGACGAGGTGTATAAAATTGGGGGAATACAGGCCATCGGCGCCATGGCCTACGGCGTGGGTATGAAGAAGGTTGACAAGATATTCGGTCCGGGTAACAAGTACGTAACCGAGGCGAAAAGGCAGGTTTACGGGACCGTGGGTATAGACTGTCTCGCAGGGCCCTCCGAGGTATGCGTCATAGCAGACGAGACCGCCCGAGGGGAACAAGTGCTGCTGGATTTATTGTCCCAGGTGGAACACGGTGGGGATTCAAAGGCATGGCTCCTGAGCACTTCAAAAGAACTTTGTGATCGATGCAG
>SLLU01000134.1 GCA_007133925.1 Candidatus Halarchaeoplasma halalkaliphilum
GTCCCTATGCATATCGCCGACATGAATGCCTTGAGGGGGGCCACCCGACCCCGGATATTGCCGCCTCTCAACGCCACGCCTTCCATAACCTCGGGTACACCATGTCCCTTTGCCTCCGGGACAACGAAATGGATGATGGGGCCTATGATCAGTCCACCTATTGCTGGGATCAAAAGCCTGTAATGCCATGGAAGTGCCAAGACCGAATCCAGGAAAGTGTCAGTGGATGTGGCACCGTAAAAGAGATACTTGATGGCTAAGATAAGATAATGAAAACCCACGGCACCCAGACCGCCGACCACTCCGATCAAGACACCCAGTATGGTCAAACGGGTGATGCACGGATCCCTGAAAAAATCTTCCCACCACTTTAAACTTGTGATATCCGAACGGTCCGGTAGATCCATCTTCATAAAGCACACCCCGTGGGCTCACAAAATATCCTAGTCTTCCCTTCTATTCGCCGTGAATATTCATCGTCAAAAGAACCAAAGGGGGCGTTCATTTTCATGGGATACCCACATCTGCCAAATAAATATTTTGTGTGTGGTTGCCAGTATCCATATAGTTTGGACATGGTTTACGATTAAAGGTACCCCTGATGGGATACCCTCCGCATACCACCCCGGTTGAAGGAGGTGATCTAAAAATATATAGTTTAAGGATCAGAACATCTTGTCTTTGATCTCCTTTATCCTCTTTATGTTGGAATCTATTGCATCCATCTTCTTTCTTTCGTCGGCCTCGATTTCCTTGACGATCTCGCCGATGGGTTTCTTCATGCTGTACCCGATGACCGGTCGGCCCTTGCCTTCGGTTTTGATATCCCGCTTTTTGACCCAACCCCGGCGTACCAGCTGGTTGGTGGCTATGGATACTTCGGGCTGTCTCAGCCTTGTGTTGTCTTCTATGGTCCTGCTCTGAGTCTCCTCGTTCTCTGCTATGAACACCAGAGCGATGGCTGTGTTCCTCTGTAAACCGGTTGTGACCAACCTATCTATCAACTCTTCCGTGAGTTTTTTGTTTGCCATTATTGACACCTCGTATATTATTTACTCCAATACTAGTATATATATCTTTCTGAACATTATCGGAAAAACGGGCTCCGTAATTAGGGCAAAGAGTGAATAGCTTTATTTAACTTCAACCCGTTAATGATCCCATGAACCGCAAATATTCCGCCGTGGCTGTGATGGCGCTACTGATCATGGCCATGGGACTGTCAGGGTGTCTGGGTGGTGAAGAATATCCCCAGGTATGCAGGGAGGAAAAGATACCGGACGACATAGTGAAAAGGGGACCGGAAACTGACCATCATCCCCCAATATTGCATTCCGACGAATTCGAACAACCCGTTCCCCTTCCCTACCCGGTGAATACCGCCGGTGCCGAGGACTCCCCCTTCATACTCCCTGACGGAAACACCCTCTACTTCTTTTTCACCCCGGACGTCCGTGTGCCACCGGAAAAGCAGGTGCTGGATGATGTGAGCGGTGTGTGGGTGACCCGCAAGGAGGACGGTGTGTGGAGCAAGCCTGAAAGGGTATGGCTCCAGAAACCCGGCAAACTGGCCCTTGACGGTGCCGTGGCCATACAGGGTGACGAGATGTGGTTCTGCTCGGCCAGGGAGGGTTACACCGGTGTGAACATGTTCACCGCCCGGTGGAACGGCGAGAGATGGACGGACTGGACCTACGCCGGAGATAAACTCATGAAGGAATACGAGATAGGGGAAGTGCACATACACGGGGACGACCTTTACTTTCATTCGGAACGAGCCGGAGGAAAGGGTGGGATGGACATATGGATGACCACCAGGAGCAACGGTGAATGGTCCGAACCCGTCAACATAGAGGCGGTGAACACCGGGACGAACGAGGCACTGCCCTTCATATCATCCGACGGAAAGGAGCTCTGGTTCACCAGAACTCACCTAGGGACCCCGGCCATATTCCGTTCTCTCAAGGTCAACGGAGAGTGGCAGGAACCGGAGATGATCCTGTCCCAGTTCGCCGGGGAGCCCACCCTGGACGATGCAGGTAACCTTTACTTCGTCCACCATTTCTTCGAGAACAATGTTATGATAGAGGCCGACATATACGTGGCATACAGGAGACAAACATGAAGCAAGACAGATCAAGAAAGATAGACGAACTCGTCACCCGTACCATGGTGGAGGAGAAGATACCCGGGATCAGCCTCTCAGTGGTGGACAAGGAAGGGATAGTGTACTCCCGGGGATACGGCTCCAGGCGGTTGGAAGGGAATCTGCCGGCCACCCCTGATACCCTGTACGGCATAGGTTCCTGCTCCAAATCCTTCGCCGCCCTTGCGGTTATGCAGCTGGTGGAAAGGGGAAAGGTGGATACCCACGATCTCATATCGGATCACCTGCCCGTTGATTTCGGTAGCCGGGAGGTCACGGTACACCACCTCCTCACCCATTCGTCGGGTATGCCGTCCCTGGCGGTGAGCGAACTGCTCATAGACCGTCTCATAGGGATGGATGAACGGGGTACCCCCATGGGAAGCCTGGAAGATTTCTACCAACATCTGAACGGAGCCGTGGACGAGATGAGGGAGCCGGGAGAGCTGTTCTTCTATTTCAACAGCGGTTACACCCTTCTGGGCGAGCTGGTCTCCACCCTTTCGGGTATGCCCTTCGAGGTTTTTGTGAAAAAGAACATACTGGAGCCCCTGAACATGGAGCGTTCCACCTTCCTGGAGGAGGAATACGAAGTTGATCCTGACGTGATGACACCCTATTTCATGGACGAAGATAGTCCCAAACCAACGCCCATACCCCTGAGAGAGCTGGGGTACGCACCCGGGGGTCTCATGAGTTCTGTCAGAGAACTGTCCAGTTATATCATGATGAACATGAACGGAGATGAGCGTCTCCTGGACCGGGATCTATTGGAAAAGATGCACATGCCCTACGTCAAAAGACCCGGAGGTGCTTACGGTTACGGATGGTCCGTGGAGGAGTTCATGGGCCATAAGTTCGTGGGTCACGGTGGCTCCATAGCGGTCTCCACTGCATACGTCGGTTTCACACCCACGGCCGGTATAGCCCTGCTCATCAACACCGCCGGTGCCACGTCCCCTCAATTCCTTGCCAAGGCCTGCCTTTCCCTTGCTGAAGGGAGGGACCACATGGAGGACGTACCCTACTACACCCGAAGAGAGCGGATGAAACAACTGACAGGAGAATACCACTCCTACCGGGGCCTGAAAAAGGCCAGGGTGGAACCATTGGGTGCTCTCCTGAAGCTCACGTTCCTGGAACGGTTGGAAAAAGAGACCTATGCCCTGGTACCCGAACACAAATTATTGGAGGGATACAGATTCCATGCCATCACAGGAGACGGAACCCGTATACCTGTGGAATTTGACGTTGACGAAAGGAGAGTTGACCTTTACATAGATCGATGGAGACTACACAAGACGGCTTGAAGGTAAAAAGTTTATATTAAGAAAAGGTATTGCTTGCCAACATGTCGTTTCACGACAACGTCGAGAGACTAAAAAAGGAGAACAATATACTCCTGTTGGCCCATAACTATCAGATAGGCGATATCCAGGATGCCGCGGACTACGTGGGAGATTCCTTCGGCCTGGCCCGTAGGGTCTCGGATATGGATACACCCAACGTTGTGTTCTGCGGAGTGGACTTCATGGCGGAGTCCGCCGTCATACTCAATCCTGAAAAGAGGATCATCCATCCGGAACCCAA
>SLLU01000158.1 GCA_007133925.1 Candidatus Halarchaeoplasma halalkaliphilum
ATCACCGCCAAAAGCAACTTCCACGGTAGAACCTCGACGATTGTCAGCTTTTCCACCGACAAGGTAGCCACCAAAGACTACGGGCCCTACATGCCCGGTTTCATCAACATTCCGTTCAACGACACCAAAACCTTAGAAGCAACCATCACCGAGAACACGGTCGCCTTCCTGGTCGAACCGATCCAGGGAGAAGCCGGTGTCATCATCCCCGATCAAGGGTATTTGAAAAAGGTCAGGGAAATTTGCGACAAGCACAACGTGCTTCTCATCCTCGATGAGATCCAGACCGGCTTTTGCCGTACGGGCAAGATGTTTTGTTATATGCATGAAAACATCGAACCCGATATTCTTCTGGTCGGTAAAGCTTTAGGCGGCGGTGTGTTCCCTGTCTCGGCCGCCATCAGTAAAAAGAAGATCATGGATGTCATCACCCCCGGTTCCCACGGGAGCACCTTCGGTGGCAACCCGCTCGGCTGCGCCGCCGGTGAAGCCGCGCTTGATGTCTTGATCGATGAAAGACTTGATGAAAGAAGCGCAGAACTCGGGGAATACTTCCTGGGTGAAATCAAAAAAATCGATAGTCCTTTATTCAAGGAAGTCCGCGGCAAGGGTCTTTTCATCGCCATCGAACTCAAAGAAGATGCCGGTGGCGCCCGCCAGTATACCGAGAAACTAAAAGAACTGGGCATCCTCGCCAAGGAAACCCACGTCCACACCATCAGACTCGCCCCGCCGCTCATCATTGAAAAGAAAGAGATCGACTGGGCGCTGGGCATCCTAAGAAACGTATTTAGTAAGTAGGTGTAACCATGAAACCTCTATCGAATAAACACCTAAGTATCGAGGAATCGAAAACCCTCGCCATCAACGCCAAGGCCAACGCCTTAAAGGAAAGCGGCGTCAAGGTAATCAACTTCTCCTCGGGCGAACCCGATTTCAAGACCCCCGCATTCATCCGCGAAGCGGCCAAAGGCTTCATCGACCAGGGCCACATCCGCTATACCCCGAGTGCCGGCATCGTGCCTTTAAAAAAAGCGATCGCAACCAAGTTGAAACAAGACAACAACCTGTCTTATGACCCCGCCAACATCGTCGTCTCGGCTGGGGCGAAGCATTCGCTTTATAACACTTTTCAGGTCCTGTTGAACCCGGGCGATGAAGTCATCATCCCCACCCCCTACTGGACGAGCTATCCGGCGATGGTCGAACTTGCCGGGGGCACCCCGGTTTTACTCGATACCACGGATAGCGCCTTTCAGATCAGCACAAAAAAACTAGAAAGCCTGATCACCCCGAAAACCAAGGCGATCATCCTCAACAGCCCCAACAATCCTACAGGTACGGTCTACATACAAGAGACACTGGAAAAAATTGCCGAGATCGCCATCAATAATGATCTATATGTCATCTCCGATGAGATCTATGAAAAGCTGCTTTATGAAGGCACGCACGTAAGCATCGCCGCCTTAAATGAAGTAATTAAAAAACGCACCATCACAATCAACGGCTTAAGCAAATCCCATGCCATGACCGGCTGGCGCGTCGGTTATCTCGCCGCCGAAACAGACATGGTAAAGGCCATCACCAATCTGCAAAGCCACAGCACCTCAAACGCCTCGACCATCACCCAGTACGCCGCCTTGGCGGCCCTTGAGGGTGATGAGAGCGAAGTCGCGCATATGAAACGTGCCTTTGAAGCCAGAAGGCGTATGGTCCTTGCGAAAATCGAACGCATGCCCCATATAAGCGTCAACGCCCCGAGCGGCGCTTTCTACGTGATGATCGATGTC
Organism: Candidatus Halarchaeoplasma halalkaliphilum; assembly: GCA_007133925.1. Taxonomy (GTDB): domain Archaea; phylum Thermoplasmatota; class Thermoplasmata; order Halarchaeoplasmatales; family Halarchaeoplasmataceae; genus Halarchaeoplasma; species Halarchaeoplasma halalkaliphilum. Next base: position 1,791 of record SLLU01000158.1, read on the forward strand.
AGAGGCCTCTTCGGAAAAAAATTCGAAGAGAAAACGATTAAGAACGCTACGGATGTTGCAGCCTTGTTCTTGGAAAAAGCCCATGTGGCCATGGTACCGGGTATCGCCTTTGGTTGTGATGATTATCTTAGGATGAGCTATGCGACCAGCGAAGCAGACATCAAAGAAGGCTTGAACCGCATCGAAAGACTCATCAGAACGTTAAACTGATTTTGTTGCTCACAATGCCGGATAAAGACGCCTGTCGTTTTTATCCGGTATTTTTTTGATTCTCATGGTCCTCATGTAAAGACGTAAAGACCGGCATCTTCAGAAACCCTTTGTGTTTTCCTCAGTTGAGCGGTACAATAGACCCAACTAGTTTTGAAGGGGGTTACCCATGAAATTCAAAGACTATATCCTACCCAAATCGATGGTTTATACCGGTGAGCACCAGGCGGCACCGACAACCATCAAGCACTGGCACTATGATGCTAAGACCATCAAGATCACCGACAGTTTCAAACCACAAGCCGGTTTGAAACACTATATCCAAGTGATCGGGTTATCGGACATCAAGACCATCACCGCCCTGGCGGAACAATATCCCATCGACCCGCTCATCCTGTCCGATATCTTCAACGTCAAACAACGCAACAAGATCGAAATCAAGGATACCTACCTCTTCGGGGCCTTCCACATCGAATACCTGGTGGGTGAGTTGATTGTCGAGGATTACTTGAGTGTGCTCGTATTCGCCGATACGGTGATTTCCTTTCACGAAACAAAACCGGTCTATCTCGCGCCGCTCACCGATCATTTTGAAAACAACCCGGATCTTAGAAACAAGCAACCCGATTATCTTTTTTTCCAGCTGCTCGATATCATCACCGACACTCACCTCAAGGTCTATGAACGTCTGGAGGTCGATGCGACGACCTTCGAAGCGGAGATTCTGGAAACAAGCGTCATCAACCAAGAACAATTCTATCTTTTGAGAAAGCAACTGCTCAAACTCAAAAACAACGTCACCCCCACCTTAGAACACATCGATAAGACCATCAACAAAAGACCGCCCTTTTTCAGCGATGACAACCAACGTTTCTTCGAGGACTTAAAAGACCACCTCGTCAGGCTCGATAACCATTTGAACCAGGCCCGGGAACTGATGCGTCACTTGCTCGATCTGCAGATCAACAACCAGTCGAACAAGATGAACCGCATCATGACCACCCTCACCCTTTTTTCAGCCATCTTCATCCCCTTATCGTTTCTCACCGGCTTTTTCGGGATGAACTTCGTCTATTTCGAACTGTTGGCCTACGAACACGCCCTCACCCTTTTCATCGGCCTATGTTTCCTGCTTGCCGGGTTCATGTTCTTCCTCTTTAAGCACTTGAAATGGTTTTAGGATCCCACCAGAAAAAGCGCCGCAAAACTGCGGCGCTTTTTCGAGGAGAAATTATTATGAAACGTCGTGGCTATCGTGGACAATGACACTGCCACAGGCATAATCATTTAAAATCAGGGCGTCTTTGTGATCCGATAAATCCGGGGTGTCGATGATGATTTTGTCATACCGACCCTTTAAAGCATGGATACACTGTTTGAGTTCGCGACTGAGTAGAAACGTAGCGACATTCAAGGTGGGCGTCCCACCGCAAACCAGATCAAGACCGGGTTTGTACCGGGTGATAGGCAAGGGGTTGCCGCTGATGTGATCGGTAAGACCCTTGGTGTCTTCAAGGGTGAACAACGTGTGGAAGACCGGGTTGCGGACGTTGGCTTCCATAAGCAGCGTCTTATACCCCTGCTGGGCGTAGGATTCCGCAAGGTGCAGCGCCGTCAACGATTTCATCAGACCTGATCCGGTGCTGAGGACGGTGATGACCTTAAGGTCGGGATGCAGCGTGTTTTGATCCAGCAGTAGCGCCGGTTTTTCAAGATAATG
>SLLU01000105.1 GCA_007133925.1 Candidatus Halarchaeoplasma halalkaliphilum
CTGGGAAAAGATGAAACTAATATAAGCATGCATAGGACCAGCATCATCAATTTTCCAGCATTTCCTAGTGAACCCTTCATGACAATTCCACCGTGAATAAAGGGGGTTGGTGGTATATAATCTTTGATGAAGCCTCACAGGGGTTTGAATTCCGACATGAAGTGTCCCAGGAGTTTGGGCGCGTAGGTACGCTCCAGTCCTTTGATATCATCCCTTCTGTGATAAAGTGAAATGACCGTATCCGCAACGTAATCCAGATGGGTAAGTGTGTAAACCCTTCTCGGTATGGCCATCCTCATGTATTCAAGGGTCGCGGGGATCACATTTCCGTCCTCATCGGTCTCTCCGAAGGCGCTGGTTCCCAGTTCCACTCCCCTTATGCCTCCTTCCACGTATAGCTCTGCAGTGAGTGCCTGGGCGGGGAACTGAACCTGAGGTATGTGGGGAAGGAATTCCTTACCATCCACGAATACCGCATGACCCCCCACGGGTTTAGAAATGGGTACACCTGCATCATCCAACCGGTCTCCCAGGTACTTCACCTGCTGATGACGGTAGCGGAGATATTCCGGGTCAGTTGCCTCTCTCAGGCCCTGGGCTATGGCGGCCAGGTCTCTGCAGGCCATACCTCCGTAGGTGGGGAATCCCTCGATAACAATACCGAGCTCCACGGCTTTTTTGTGGAGTTCCAGGTCCCGAACACCCAGTATCCCTCCTATGTTGGCCAACCCGTCCTTTTTTGCGCTGAAGGTGAAACCGTCGGCGTAGGAGAACATCTCCCTGACGATATCCCTTATCGGTACATTCTCGTACCCCTTTTCCCTGCTCTTTATGAAATAAGAGTTCTCGGCGAACCGACAGGCGTCCAGGAAAAATGGTATATCGTGTTCCTTGGCCACCTCGCTCACTTCCCGAATATTCTCCATGGATACGGGCTGTCCTCCAGCTGTGTTGTTGGTCACCGTGAGCATTATAACGGGTATTTTTTCACTTCCCGTCTCATCTATGAAATCCCTGAGTTTCGATATGTCCATATTGCCTTTGAAATCTCCCTCCTGCCCTGGTCGGTATGCTTCATCAACGACCAGGTTGACCGGCGTGCCCCCTTTGTGCTTAACGTTGGCGTAGGTGGTATCGAAGTGCATGTTATTGGGTACGAAATCACCGTCTCTCACGGTCAGGGAGAACAATATGTTTTCGGCGGCCCTTCCCTGATGTACCGGCAGGAACTGGGGGAAACCGAGTATGTCCGCCACGGACTCCTCCAGCAGCTCGAAGGAGGTGCTGCCGGCGTATGCCTGCTCCGTGGTCAGCATCTTTGCCCACTGCAGATCGCTCATGGCAGATGTACCCGAGTCCGTGAGCATATCTATGTAAACATCTCTGGCCCGCAACTTGAAAACGTTGTATCCCACGGATCTTATACGCTTTAGTCTTTCTTCCCTGGACAAAAGGGTAAGGGGCTCTATCATCTTTATCCTGAAAGGTTCTGGTTCTGGCATATTGTTCACTCCTGCCCGATAAGAACGGACGTATTTAAAAATTTAGAGGAGATTGAAGGTTGCAGGGTCATAGGTTGAGGAGGTTAAAAAAGCTATTCCCTGCAACAGACTTCAAAGGGGGCGAAGGGGGGTGGGTATATATACATTTCTACACTCACCCCGACCATCCCGGATGTGAACCGGTAAGTCAAGGACAAATTATAATATACCTCTTTCATGATGTTCCTGTCGTATATGAAGATAACCGGAAAAATCGAGCGGATGAAGGAGATCGCAGAGATACTCTTCGAACACGGGCTCATGGATTTCATAAGAGAATTGGGTCTATCCAGTTTTATCTCCCGTACAAGATTGGAAGACCGGCTGGAAAACAAGATGGAGACCGTTGACGCCCAGCAGATGCGTAAACTCTTGGAGGACCTGGGACCTACCTTTATCAAACTGGGGCAGTTCCTTGCCCTGCGCCCCGACCTTGTTCCCGTGGAATTCGCCAACGAACTCAGAAAACTCTACGAGCATGTCAGCCCCTATTCCTCCGAGGATGCAAGAAAGATAATCGAGGAGGAACTGGGTGCACCAATTAACAAGATATTCTCCGAATTTTACAACACCCCCTTGGGTTCCGCATCCATAGGCCAGGTGCACGAGGCAACCCTAAGAACGGGAGAGGAAGTGGTTGTCAAGGTACAGAGGCCGAACATAAGGGACCGGGTGAGGGCGGACATGGCCCTCATCAAGAAGGTAGCGCAACTCATAGAGAAGTGGGTGCCTGACAGCGAGATGTACCATCCCCAGGAGACCGTGGAAGAGTTCAAGAAGATGCTCGAGAGGGAATTGAACTATACCATCGAGGCCAGGAACGCCCAGAGGTTTTACGAATCGTTCAAGGATGATCCCGATGTCATGGTCCCCAAGGTATATTGGAAGTACGTTACCCGAAAGGTGCTGGTTTTGGAGAACGTTAAGGGTAACAGCATACGTAAGGCCATAGATGATGATCTTCCCCCAGAATTCAAGAGGGACCTTGCCACCAAATTCGCCCAGGCCATGCTCAGACAGTTTTTCATCTACGGTATATTCCATGCGGATCCCTCCCCCGGGAACATCTATTACAGGTCCGACGGAAGGATCGTGTTCCTGGATTTCGGAGCCGTTGGCAGGATTTCCGTCTGCAAGCGCATGAAGTTGATAGACCTCTTCATAGCCATGGCCAAAGGTGACACAAAGAGTGTGAAAGACTCACTGCTGGATCTGAGCGTACAGCACGGAGAGTACGATCCCGAGGAGCTGGAATGGGACATAGAGGATATCCTCGAACTCTACAAGAGAAAGGAAGACATACTCTTCAAGGAAGGGGCCAACGAGGAGATCATGATGATAGTCACCAAACACAACATATCTCTTCCTCCCAGCTTTTTACTCATGGAGCGGGCACTCATAGAGACTGAAGGGATATGCAATGCCCTTGATCCCAAGTTCGATTTTTTCAAGGCTGCGGAACCGGTCATAATAGAGATTATACAGGAACGGTACGGTCCAAAGGCACAGCTCAACGCCCTCTTCAACAGTGCAAAGGACTACAAGCGTTTATTGGCAGACATACCCGGGAAGGTGAACAGCGTCCTGGAGCGGTTCGAGGAGCGGGATTTCGCTGTCACCATAGAACACAAGGGTTTGAGGGAACTGGAGTCCCGGCTGGATACAATATCCAACCGATTGAGCTATACCATCATAACTGCTTCAATAATAATCGGTTCAGCCCTGGTGGTCATGTCGGGACAGGAGGTGCTTTTCGGTCCCTACATATTCCTGGTATCCGTTCTAATGGGTATCTGGTTACTGACCGTGATAGTCCGAAAAAGGAGTTTTTAGAAGGTGTTTGGGAGATAAGCCCGGAGATCAAGCGTTCTCTATCTCCGAGATTATCTCGTCTATCTGTTTCAATATCTCTTCTTTTTTCTCATACATACTATATCACCACCTATGGATAGTGCGCAGAGCGCTCTCATATTTATATTTTACTACGGATTCCGCAAATTTCAAATCTTAATTATAATATATATGCTAAAATCCTGCACAAATCTTAAATAAGTTGATTCCCTTTCACTTTTTTTAGGAGATATATTTATGAAAAAAGCAAACCTTTTGATAGTAGCCTTTATTATTTTGGCACTCCCAGCAGCCTCTTTTAGCGTACCCGGACTGGTGGAACCTA
>SLLU01000106.1 GCA_007133925.1 Candidatus Halarchaeoplasma halalkaliphilum
CCCCCGCAGGGGCGCGCCGCCAATCGGGAATATGCCTTAAAAAACTATAAATTTTGCTAATATGATACATAAACGCCCTGTATCCCCAAACCTAAAAGGTATCAGAAAGAAAGATTCTAATCCTCTATATGATTTTATCATAAACAGGTTGGGGTATTAGGGCTAAGCAAGTTTAATAAAAAATAGTGCTCCCGCCGGGATTCTCCTTTGAATAAGTAGTTCCATTCGTTATTCCAAGTGCTCGTAAAACAAGTTTTACTCACGAACCGAGGTTCTCATCCCTCTGCTCGCATTTAAAAAAATAAAAAATAGTGCTCCCGCCGGGATTCGAACCCGAGTTTTTGGCTCGAGAGGCCAAAATGATTGGCCGGACTACACTACAGGAGCGTTTTGATTCCCGGGAACATCCAGTTCGTCATAAGACGGATATCCCGGATTGAATGCTACCAAATTACTTTTGATATTTAATGCTTTCCGAAAAGGGGGTAGGGAGCGTAAACTTAAAATCTAATAACCGCCTAGCGGGGTTTCAAGCCGCAGTAACTCAGTTGGGAGAGTGCCACGCTGAAGACGTGGATGTCGCCGGTTCAAGTCCGGCCTGCGGCACTTTCGTTTTTCGGTTAGAGTACTCACCGTAAGAGATAAAACCTATACTCGCGGTAACAGGTCAGTAAAGAGCTGCAAGGGGTATGGATCTATGAGAGTAAAAACAGCAGAAGGTATCAAGCACATGAGAGCCGTGTGGATGGAAGAAGATCTGGTGAAGATGATAGACCAGAGATATCTACCCGAGGAATTGAAGATATACACGGCAAAGAATCACGAACAGATACGTTACGCCATAAAGGAGATGGTGGTCCGAGGCGCACCTGCCATAGGTGTGACCGCAGCCTACGGTGTGGCACAGGCATCAGTATCCTGGATGGATCCTTCACATGCGGCGGAGAACATCAGGACGGCCAGACCCACTGCCTACGATCTGTTCTACGCAGTGGACCACATGTTGAAGAGCATAAAGGAAGGGCGAGATGGGGTTGAAGCCGCCGAGGAATACGCACTGTCCGTGATAAACAAATGCCGGGCTATAGGGGAGCACGGTGCGAAGTTGATAGAAGACGGGTTCAATCTGCTGACCCACTGCAACGCCGGTGCCCTGGCTACTGTGGATTATGGCACGGCTCTCTCACCCATGCGGGTGGCGAACGAACAAGATAAAAGGATATTCGTATACGTGGATGAGACCCGGCCGAGACTCCAGGGCGCAAAGCTCACTGCCTGGGAACTGCACAACGAGGATATCCCTAATGCAGTGATTGCCGATAATGCCGCAGGCCATTACATGCAGAGAGGAGATGTGGATATGGTCATAGTGGGTACTGACAGGATAGCAGCCAACGGCGATATCGCAAACAAGATCGGTACATACGAAAAAGCGGTGGTGGCCAGGGAAAACGGCATACCCTTTTACGTGGCAGCACCGGTCACTACATTCGATCCCAACACGAAAACCGGTATGGACATCCCCATAGAGGAACGGGATCAGGAAGAAGTCATCTACATAGATGAAAAAAGGGTGGTCTCACCGGGCTCCGATGCAAGGAATCCCGCATTCGACGTGACCCCTGCCAGATACATCACGGGGTATATCACGGAAAAGGGAGTGTTCACACCCAAAGAGGTCGACAGGATGTTCCTCTGAATCAGATATACTTTTCAAGGATCTCTTTTAGGTTCTCTTTGGGCATGGCACCCACAGCCTTGTCTTTCAATTCTCCGTTCTTGAAGATGAGCAGAGTGGGTATGGAGGTTATCCCGTATTCACCGCTTTTTTTCCGGTTATTATCCACGTTGAGTTTTCCTATGGCAACGTTTCCCTTCATCTCCCGGGCGAGTTCGTCCAGGACGGGCTCCATTATCCTGCATGGCGGGCACCAGGTCGCCCAGCAGTCAACCATGGTAACATCATACTTTCCTATGAATTCGTCCATATCAACATCAGTAACTTCAACAGGTTTGTCAGGCCATTCTTCGTTCATGTTTTTCCACCTCGGTTATGTGTTATCTGTGCATAAGCAATGGGCCCGTGGGATATAAATCTTTCCCAGCATCATACGGTTGAACCAAAGGATTCGTGCCCCGCTCGCCTTTGAGCTTTTTTCATAACTGACCATGCAAAGAGGAAGTAACCGAAGGACAATACCATCTCTGCTGCCTCCTGGCCCGCTTTGTTGTCTGTCAGGGGTATAAGGTAGCTGTGAATGTCGTACATCACAATGGAAAGAACGGGGATCAACAATATCAGGTATTTTCCCCACCCTGGAGGTAATTTGTTCACGTATCTACTTGCCAACGGTAGTTGAAATATAATGAAAAGCATTATCGTAAAGGCTATGAAACCGATAATTTTGGGCATGACCCAACGGTGACCCACGTAATATGTCAGAGGTAAGAGGAAGAAAAAATGAAGGTCCGGAGAGATCACCGGGAATTCGAATTTCTTGGTCAATCCACGTACCCAATCGGAGGTATGGTCAAGTAGTGGGATCACCACCCCGAGAAGTAAACTGCCTCCCCAAAGTAAAACGTGGAAAAGATCGGTTTGGAGATTATGTATGTTCACTTCATCCTGTTCATTGATATCTTCGATGGTATCTGGTGTATCGATATCAAGTATTCGCTGGCCCCAGCTTATCTCCTCCATAGCGACGAAGATGAACAGGGCTACGAAGGCGATAACGAAGAATTTGTACCTTTTGGTAAGGGGGAACTTAAAAAAAGCCCACAAGAGCATACCGGCGGAGCCGATGTAAAACACCGCAGTCAGGTATTCGTAAAGCCAATCCTCACCAAAAAAGAATCTATTCAAATCCGGATATTCTTTTACTACCCACCCTACCAATATGATCTGAAGGATCGTCAGTGCGAGTACGAATATAAGGCATCGTTTGAATAATCCGGTACCACGATAAACGCCGAATGAACGGTAATCCATATAATTGACCACCAGGGCTCAACTTATATAGTATTTATGCACATAACATTGGACTTCTATCTTCCCCTTCACGCTTTACCCCTGGACTCCCCACGGACTATCCCGGAAGCTACCAAATGACTGATCCGGACCGGTTCCGGGAGTCTGCCCCTCACGGTGAACAGTTTTAGCAGCCTTCTTGCTTCGTTTAGTTCAACGCCTTCCATCTTAATATAGATTGGAAGGTGCCCGGTTTCCACTGTATGTACATCCCCTGTCCTGAATAACTCCAGCCTTGATCTCCAGTCTGTAAAATGTTTCTTAAGCGCTCTTTCGATACCCTGGAAATCCGGTTCGTCCCGGGATACGCTGATAACGGGGATACCTGTCAATTCATGCAGATCCTCCAGGTCTATAACGTTGAACCCTCCAACGGCACCTCCGTCTGTGAAGATGACCTTGGCCTGTTCATGGAACCTTGAATCCATGATCATATCTCCTATCCATGAAGTCGCATCGGAACCGTCCACCTCCACGTGGGTGGATAGGACCCCTTCCAGGTAATTCGGGGCCCTTGTGAGACTACCGACGATGAGCACCCTCTCCTGTTCAAACCTAACCTCGCCATTTAGACTTTTTCCAACTGAATCGGCCGATGGAAATGGCCACTATGCAATTTGACAGATGGTTTTTACCATCGCAGATCAAGAGATTTATCGTGATATTTGTCGA
>SLLU01000110.1 GCA_007133925.1 Candidatus Halarchaeoplasma halalkaliphilum
AGACCCTGAAGAACAGTGAAAGGTACTACACTCCCGAACTGAAGCAAAAGGAGGAAAAGATAATAAGTGCCGAGGAAAAGATGGAGGCCCTGGAATACGAACTGTTCGTTGAGCTGAGGGAAAAGGTGGGGAAGGAGGTTAGAAGGATACAGAACACCGCAGCCGCCCTGGCGGAGCTGGATGTGCTCGCGTCCCTGGCCACCGTGGCAAAGCACAGGGACTACAGACGACCGGAGATGTCCCGGGATGAACGCATAGAGATAAAAGAAGGACGACATCCGGTTGTGGAGACCTCTGTGAAGGACTTCGTGCCTAACGATACCTATCTTGACCATCATGGCAACAATTTCGTGATCATTACGGGGCCTAACATGGCGGGAAAATCAACATACATGAGGCAGGTGGCCCACATCGTTCTCTTGGCGCACATGGGGAGTTTCGTACCCGCGGAGTGTGCAAAGATAGGCCTGGTGGACAGGATATTCACACGGGTGGGTTCCTTCGATGCCCTCTCCAGGGGACAGTCCACCTTCATGGTGGAAATGATGGAACTTGCCAGCATACTCCACAACGCATCGCCCAAAAGTCTCATAATACTTGACGAGATAGGAAGTGGGACCAGTACATTCGACGGTCTGAGCATAGCTTGGTCGGTTACTGAATACATCTCTTCAAAGATCAGGGCCAAGACCGTATTCGCAACCCACTATCACGAACTCACCGAGTTGGAGCGTTCCATAAAAGGGGTGAAAAATCTTCACGTGGCCACAAAAGAGCAGGACGGAAAGGTAACTTTCCTCAGGAAGGTGCGGGAGGGATACACGGACAAGAGTTATGGTATCCACGTAGCGGCCCTGGCCGGGGTCCCCGACCCCGTGGTGAAAAGGGCCGACGAGGTGCTTCGACAGATAGAGGAAGATCACACTATACACATGAAAAGAGAAGACGGACCGAGGTTCACCCAGGTGGTTTTCGATCTTGGGGGTCAAACCCGAAAAGATTCACACCCGGTGGTGGAGGAGTTGAAGGGAGCGGATCCGAACAAGATGACACCTCTGGATGCCATGAACTACCTTTGGAAATTGAAGAACATGATGGAGGAAAAGTAGATGGGAAGGATAGGACTGCTATCCACACATACCATCAACCAGATAGCGGCTGGCGAGGTGATAGAGAGGCCAGCCTCCCTGGTGAAGGAACTGGTGGAGAATTCACTGGATGCCGGGGCCGACACCATCCATATCGCGGTCACGGGTGGGGGCAGGGAGAGCATAACCGTAACGGACAACGGATGCGGTATGTCGAAGGAGGACCTGGAACTGGCATTCAAGAAACACGCTACAAGCAAGATAAGGGATATAGAGGATCTGGACCGGCTCTCGACCCTGGGGTTCAGGGGTGAGGCCCTTTCAAGTATAGCCTCGGTGAGCCGTGTCCAGGCGGTTTCCAAGGAAAAAGGAGCCCTGGCCGGGACAAAGATAAACATAGAGGGTGGAGAGGACCCTTGTATGGAAGATACGGGTGCCCCGGAAGGGACTTCGATACAGGTTAAGGACATATTTTTCAACACACCGGCCAGAAGGAGACATCTAAAAAAGGAGGCCACGGAGATAAGGCACGTGATAGAGGTGGTGACCAGATATGCTCTGGCCTACAAAGAAGTGGAATTCAAACTGGAGATCGACGGTAGCGAATCGTTGTTCGTTCCCAGGACCAGTTCCACACTGGAGAACATCAAATACATCTATGGAAAAGATATCGCCAAGAGCATGATCAAGGTGAACTACCAGGGTGAACACCTGGATCTGAACGGATACGTCAGCAAGCCATCAGTCACCAGGGCCAACAGAGAACACATATACACATACGTTAACGGACGGTACGTTCAGAACAGGGTCCTCAAGGATGCGGTGGTGTCAGGATACTCAACACTACTTTTCAAACATCGCTATCCCATAACCGTGCTCAGGTTGAGCATCGATGAGGGGCGTATCGATGTGAACGTCCACCCCACCAAGATCAATATCAGGTTCCAGGATGAAGAAGAGATAAGGGAAGAAGTGAAAAAGGCACTCAGGTACGCACTTTTTGAACATGACCTCATCCCCACTCCCTCGGTGGATAAAGCTCCGGGACCCTCGAAGGAGGAAAAAAGAGTCGATGGAAAATCCCAAACAAAGCTGGATCTACCCGAGGAAAGGGAAGTGAAGAAGTCATCCCTACCCCGGATGAGGGTGCTTGGGACCATCAAGAATTCGTACATCGTGGTGGAAACAGACGAGGGCATGGCCCTCATAGATCAGCACGCGGCCCATGAGAGGATAAACTACGAGTTGATCAAGTGCAGGGAAAAAGAGTCTGTGGAGTACCAATCCCTGGTATCCCCGGTCACCGTGGAGCTGTTACCAAAAGAAGCGGCCCTGGTAAGGTCCAACCAGGAACTGTTGAAGCAGATGGGATTCGGCATAGAACCCTTCGGCAAGACCACATTTCGGATAACCGCCCTTCCGGTGGTTCTGGGAGAGATGCAAGCCCAAGAGGTATTGTATTCCGTTCTGGATGAACTGGATGCACTCAAGGGAAAGCCTTTGGAAGATAGAAAGGAGGAGTTGATCAGATACATGGCCTGCCACTCTTCGTTCACCGCTGGTGATGACATATCTGTCACAACGTCCCGTTATCTCCTTGAAAAACTTGGTCAGACGGAAAATCCATTCACTTGCCCCCATGGTAGACCTACCATCATACGATTCGGGGAGAACGATTTGAAGAAATGGTTCAAGCGAACGTGAACCATGGCGAAAGGTTTATAAGTGGAAAAAAGGAATACCTTTCGTCCCACTCCTTTTACACAGAACAGCGGGGTAGGGTAGCCAGGATATCCCGTCGGGCTCATAAGGCCTTTCCTGAAATGGGCTTGAGATACCCGGAGACCAGTGGTTCAAATCCACTCCCCGCTACCATTTTTTATTTAGAAGACATGCTGCCCAGAGCGAGAATATATCAGTAGTAATAATTGTCTTCTATGACCGTGGCGAATACCCTGGTGATCTCCTCTGCTTCCGCCCTTCCCTTTTTCAAAATGCCTTTGTCAGTTTTTATACGGTGTATGACCGCAGTGTACTTGCCTACTTGCAACTCGTTGTTAACAAAGAATTCCTCGTCAGGAGGAACCTCCAGCACCTTTGACAGGGTTGAATTACCTTTGTGCAGGGATACCATCACACGGACCTTGTCATATTTCTTGGTCCAGATCGTCTTTATGTCCTCTGCCTTGGCCGAATCACCTCTACGGCCATCCAGTTCCAGAGAAGTTATCTTTGCCCTGGAATCCTCCACGAGGATATCCTCTCCCACGTGTATCCATTCCTCGGGCAGGAAGGAAACCTGTGTTCGTTTGGACTCTTCCTTCCAGCTTATTATAACGGGAACGTCGATGGCACCCTTTTCACGGATGAGTTTATGCCTAGTATGTCCGCATACCTTGCATTTAACAACGCCATCGATGGTGAAATCGCCGCCCTTGTCACTCACGGTTCCTTTCAACAGCTTGTGGGCAGTCTCTTCCTTACATGCCGGACATTCCAAATGATATGTACTGGGTGTTGCCATATTATCACCTATCTTATACTTCATTAATCGGGAACTATTTAACCTTACCTCACACGGAAACCGCATTTACATTTAAATCTTTCCAGGGG
>SLLU01000047.1 GCA_007133925.1 Candidatus Halarchaeoplasma halalkaliphilum
AGTAACCCAAGTTCTATCTCGGGAACGTTTTCAAGCCCTCTCAAAGCACCAATTCCAACATCTGCTGACATTTATCTTACCACCGCAGGTTCAACAACGTATATACCGCACATGGTAAAATAATTTGTCCTGTTCCGAAACCGTTAATAACGGATATTCCCTACCCAAAAGATGATGAGTAAAGACCTGGAGATAATAGAGGAGATCAAGGGGACCGATAACTTGGAAGACGTTTGCCGGATATTGCACCAACGAAAGGATACCTACGACTGGGTCGGTATATACCTCGTAGGGGAGAACCATCGTCTGGAGCTGGGGCCTTTCGTGGGGGAGGATACTGAACACAAGGAGATCCCCTTCGGTAGCGGTGTTTGCGGAAGGGTGGCGGTGGACAACGAAACCATAATCGTGGATGACGTTTCCAGGGAACAGGAATATCTCTCGTGCAGTCCAAAAGTGAAATCTGAGATCGTGGTACCCATAATAAAGGACGGTATCATGTTGGGTGAGATCGACGTGGATTCCCACACCCTTAATGCCTTTGACAATGAGGACGAAGCCCTTCTTAAAGAAGTGGCAGACCTTATCGTAAAAAGTGATATGATTGGATGAAGATATCAAGGACCTTTACCGGTCGTATGAAGAGATCAAGGATCAGATATGTGCTCGCCTGGATGATTTTCGATGCATCCGAAATGGTGACTGTGATTCTCTTCTCTTCGATGAGATGGCGTTTTGCATATTCACACCCCAGTCCAAGGCCAAGTCCTGCTGGGCAGCGGTGGAAGAGCTCAAGGAAAGGGAACTGTTCGAAAAGGGGAAAGCGGATGAGATCTCCGATGCCATAAAAAAAGTGCGGTTCCGGAACCGGAAAGCCTCATACTTCTCTGAGGCCCGAAAGGAGTTCGGTGTTGACGGAAGATCACTGCGTGAACTCCTCTCCGGGATGGAAGACTCCTTGGAGGCCCGGGAGTGGTTGGTACGCAATGTGAAGGGCCTGGGATACAAGGAAGCCAGCCACTTTCTAAGGAACATCGGTATGGGCGATGACATCGCCATACTGGACCGGCACATACTTCGGAATCTGGTCCGGTACGGGGTGATAGATGAGTTCCCTTCCAATATCACAGCCTCTAAATACATGGAGATAGAGGACCTTATGAGGGAATTTTCACGGGATATCGGGATCCCCCTCAGTCACCTGGACCTTTTGCTGTGGTATCGTGAAACTGGGGAGATATTCAAGTAGAATACAGCACCGTGGTATCTCCTTTCGGTGGCATTTCAGGTATCTCCTCCGGATATCCCAGGGGTGTCACCGTGGCCACGTAATGCTTTCTGTCTATTCCCAACAGGTCCTTTACCCGGTCCCGGTCCATATCCGCTATCCAACAGGTTCCGAGCCCGTGTAACCATGCGGATAGCATGAAATGGTAGGAGGCTATACATCCGTCTTCTGTAGCCCTCCTTGTTTTTTCCGTATCCACACAGATCGCCACGGCGATTTTTCCCTGACCTATGGGGGCACTGGGAGCCCCTCTTTCGGAAGCCAGCGCTTCCAGCACCCCCCTGTCGTCGGTTACTTTGAAGTAAAAGGATCGACTGTTCATGGACGTGGGCGAGTACCTACACATACTGAATACACTATCCAGAATCTTCGGAGGTATGTCTCTGTTTGAGTACTTCCTCACACTCCTTCTCCCGGCAAGTAATCCCTCTCCGTCCTTAAAGGGTGGTAGATCGTGAAGGAATGTCTGGAATTCCAGGGTACGCCCTTCCGGGTCCACCGCAAAGAAATTGTAGATATGGTACCTTTCGTTTACCGCAGGGGGCTTGTCGGCGGTGTCCTTGAAGCGTTCATACATGGCATCCACGCTTTTTTTATCATCATAAAACAGGGTGAGGGTGACATCCAGGTCCGAGATGGGTGCCTGGCAGAAACCCAGGAGCATGTTACCGTGTTTGAGTATGGTGCAACCGCATTGAACCACCCATTCCTCCATATCCAGCTCTTCCATGTAAAAGGATACTATCCCCTCGAGGTCTTCCGTCTTCAAGAATGTGATACCTGACATGTTGAACCGTATGGGGACAGGTCGATAAAGAGATTATGCAATAAACCGACCAATCCGACAAGGTTATATACGGTTTCCTAATTGGAATCTGTGATAACGATGAAAAAAGATTACAATTGTAGTTCCTGCGGCTTGACGCTCGTGGGTCTGAAAAACACCATCTTTCCCTGTCCCGAATGCGGAAAGACCGAGATAGGAAGATGCAAGGAATGCCGTGATCAAGGAGAGCAGTACGAATGTACCGACTGCGGTTTCAGGGGGCCTTGAAATGGGAGACGTGATGCTGGTTTACAGGGTCCTTCCCGAGGACCCCGAGGCAGACCTGGAGTCTCTTGAACAGGACATCAAGGATATAGTGGCCAAATACGGGACCTACAGGGGAAGCACCATCGAAAAGATCGCATTCGGTCTGAAGGCCCTGAAGCCCACCGTTGTCATACCCGACGCGGGAGGCGTGGTCAACGAGCTGGAAGAAGAGCTAAAGACCATCAAGGGTGTCCAGAGCGCGGAAGCTGTTGATATCACCCTTATCTGAACGGTAAATTCAGGTCCCCTCTCGCCAATCGGTGATGTACCTTACCTGTTCATCAGTCAACTTATCTATGGATATACCATCAACTTCCAGTTTCGCCTCTGCCACATACTCGTCCAGCTCCTTGGGTATCGAGTGAACACCGGGAGACATATCACGATTTCTGACCACATACTCCGCAGCGAGCATCTGCAGGGCGAAGCTCATGTCCATTATCTCTACTGGGTGACCCTGGCCCACGGCCAGGTTTACCAGCCTGCCCTGGGAAAGCAGATGGAGGGTACGACCGTCCCCCATACGATATGCGGTCGTATCATCCCTGACTTCATCGATGGATACCGACAGTTCCTCCAGGGCTTCCAGGGATATCTCATTGTTAAAGTGTCCTGAATTGGCCAGAACGCAGCCATCTTTCGCCTCCAGGACCGCCTCTCTGGACACGATGTCCTTGCAACCTGTTGCGGTGACCACGAAATCCGCCTTTTTTATTCCCTGGACCATGGGCAGTACCTCGAAGCCGTCCATGGTTGCCTCCACCGCTTTGATGGGATCCACCTCCGACACCATTACCCGGGCACCCATGCCCCTTGACCTCATGGCGATACCCCTTCCGCACCATCCGTATCCCGCCACAAGGAAATTTTTCCCGCTGAGCTGAAGATTGGTGGCTGCCATTATACCGTCCATGGTTGACTGACCGGTGCCGTAACGGTTGTCGAAAAGGTGTTTCATGTATGCGTCGTTGACGGACATCACCGGGAATCTTAGTTCGCCTTCCTGTTCCATTGCCCTCAATCTCACCACTCCTGTGGTGGTCTCCTCTGCCCCACCCATGATACCATCCAGCAGTTCTCTGCGTTCCGTATGTACCAGGGATATGAGATCTCCACCGTCATCTATCACAACGTTCGGCGGTCGTTCCAGGATACGGTTCAGATTCTCGTAGTATTCCTCTCCGCTCTCACCCCTCCGGGCATAGACCTTCATCCCGTATTCCTCCCTCAGGGCCTGGGCGACGCTGTCGTCGGTGGATAGGGGATTACAGCCGGCCATGGTGACCTCTGCCCCGGCCTCTCTAAGGGAAAGTCCAAGTATGCCCGTTTTTGCTTCCACGTGAAGGGCCATGGATATGTTCAACCCCTCCAGGGCCCCTCTGTCCTTCACATCATTCTTTATCTTCTCGATAACCTTCATGTGACTTCGGGCCCATTCCAGCCTTTTTACTCCCTTGCTAACCAGTTCGTTCATTTGTATCCATACCCACAGGAACCGGTTGGATTTATCTGTTATGCACGCGACTATTCATAGAGGGATGACAGTGTTTTACACATGAGTTTCATCATGCCCGAAAGGTTTTCCCGATTATCAAGATCTATTTCCAGGGGTTCCAAGGTCAGCATGTTGGGAAAGGCTCTGGTGATGTTATCTACGATGGTTATATCCGCA
Organism: Candidatus Halarchaeoplasma halalkaliphilum; assembly: GCA_007133925.1. Classification (GTDB taxonomy): domain Archaea; phylum Thermoplasmatota; class Thermoplasmata; order Halarchaeoplasmatales; family Halarchaeoplasmataceae; genus Halarchaeoplasma; species Halarchaeoplasma halalkaliphilum. The sequence goes on from SLLU01000047.1 coordinate 4,054, forward strand.
CACATGGACGTCCTTGAAAGGGGGTTCAGGTCCACAGTGATTACCTGTTTTCCCATAGCGGAAAGTGCCTGGGCCCGATCTCCATCCTCCAGGGGTACCAGTATCACATCCGCGCTGAAGATACCTTCTTCCGTACATAGGCCCCTGCTGTGGTCCAGACCGGGTATCTTGGCATCCGGCTCCGTACCCAGTACTTCAACCGCCCCATGTTCCTCGAGCTTCACCCTGATGGCCTTCATACGCTGCTCAGTTCTGTGGAAAAGGTTCACTTCCAGCTTTGCACCCACCCTTTCGGAGAGGAGCACGGTCTCCCTGGGTACCAGGGCGGCAACGTTACCGTTTACAGAGATGACGGGATTTTTGGCGGATAGAAGGGCACCCAGGGCAGCCCTCTCTGCCAGTTCCGCTTCTTCCGCGGTCCTCTCACCTATTAGGTAGTCAAAGGCCTCTCCCCTTCCGTGGGCGATCAGCCCTGCCTTGGATGTGACCCCCTCTTCAACCCCTCGGACCAGCAGTTCTCTTATCCTCAGGGATTCGTATCTCGGATGGTTCTTGGGTATTTCTGTCATGGCATTGCCCCTTATGGCCCATGTTAATGCAGGTATTTAACAGTCATGGGGGGAAAAAGGATTTATGACTTACATGTATTTCCTATGTGTGCATGATAGATGACCGGCTGATGGAAAGGAAGAGAATGGTGAAGCATCTCCAGCGGATCGGCTACTTGAGGACCGATGAAGTTGCCAGGGCCATGGAAGAGGTCCCGAGGCACCTTTTTTTACCTGATTCCCTCTCCCACAGGGCCTACGAGGACTGTCCGTTACCCATAGGTAGCGGACAGACCATCTCAGCCCCACACATGGTTGCTCTCATGGTGGAGGAACTGGATCTGAAGGAAGGTCAGACGGTCCTGGAGATAGGCGGCGGTCGTGGGTATCACGCTGCGGTCATATCCCGGGTGATAGGTGAAAAAGGAAGGGTGATCTCCATGGAGATCCTACCGGAGCTTGCAGAAAATGGGCGAATGGTTCTTCAGGAGCTCGGTTACCGCAACGTGGAGGTAGTGGTGGGAGATGGTTCGCTGGGGCATGAGGCATGTGCGCCCTACCATAGGATATCCGTGGCATGTGGTGCCCCCTCCGTTCCAAAGAAATTGCTCAGACAGCTACCTAACGGTGGTAAGATGCTCATACCCGTGGGAGGCCCCTATCATCAGGAATTGTACCGGATCACCAGAACCGGAAATAAAATAAGAAAAGAGGGTTTGGGCGGGGTGCTCTTCGTACCCCTGGTGGGTGAACACGGCTTCTGAGATCAGCGTATGGGAACCAGGGAAGTGTAGGGAGCGCCCTTCTTGGGATCCGTGATGATCGCATACAGGCCCGTTTTCGGCTTGATGCCGTAGATACATGGCGTGTTGTTTATACTGGTTATAACGAAGTAATTGTCCGCCATGTTCTTTATCTCGCTGGTTAGCTTCAATCCGTGTTTTATTATCCCTATGCCCAGGTTGGGGGACACCTTGGTGTTGGCAACGGCTTCCAGCAGGTCCTTAATGGCGATCTCGTTCCCCATAAGGTACTCAAGTGTATCGAAACCGGTGTAATCCAAAATAGGGGATTTCCCTTCATTGCTGATATCACCTATGTGCCTGTTGTATATCTTGCTGACCTCATCCCTTTTCCTGCCTCCCAATGCCATCATGTAGGGCTTATTGGTATGGGGTGAGAAATAATCCACGATTCGGAACTTTCTATCGAATACCGCTCCAGGTATGAAACGGATAAGGTCCCTGCGAAGATTATCGGGATGGGTTCCTCCTGACAGGATGGCGAGCACACCCATATCCTTGCAGAGTGTGTTGAGGAAGATCGGTCGTATAACTGAGAAGTACTCCTCGGTGCTCACATTTTCCTGCACCTCGAACACGTTGTAACTGCCCTTGGGGAAACCACCTCCCAGCAGGTCATCAAGGTCCTTGGTGCCCGTGCTGTACTTTCCCTTTGCATTGCTCGTAGCCATCCATTCCTGGTGCTCGTCAACTATGGCATGGAAGGGCTCGAAGCAGGTGAATCGACCGCCGTCAAGGGTCATGAGATAACCAGGCTGTCCAATGCCTACACCCCTTAGTTTGAGTAGTCTTATCTCACGTACATCCCGGTTCTCCAGATGGAATCTGTTCAGCTTTATGACTCCGTCAACCAGATACTCCAGTTCCCTGGCCTCTTCCTTTTCCAGTACAAAAATCAGATTGGTATTGGAGTTTTCCACCAGGTCCTTTTGTAGGGTCATTATGAAGGTTTCCGGGTCTATTTTGTATTTGTGGGTCAACCCCTCCACACTGTCTATGATCAGCATGGTCCTTTCCGGTAGTATGCTATCTATCCTGTCATATACCCTTTCCAAGTCAGGTATCTTTTTACCCAGATGCTTGAGTAGTGTTCTGTCCACCTCTGTGGGCACCCTGTCCTCGTCGATGCTCCCCAGGAATTTCCTAGCGGATTCCAACTTTTTCCTCTCGGCTTCTGGGAGTTCTTCTTCCTTCTCTTCCTGATCCTGGTAGATAGCCTCCAAAAATAATTTGCTGGAGTCCACTATACGGCTCTTCATCTCCTTTTCTTCGAGCCAGGGGAACTGATTGAAAAGACTCTGATCGGAAACCCTTGTGGATAGGTAGAAACTACTGTTGGGATCTCCCACCTCTTCTATGATCTGTAGAGATAGGGTTGTCTTACCCGTACCGGCGGTACCCTTGACCAGCAGGGATGAGCCGTCCTTTCTTCCTATGAACTCGATCAGTTCCGGGGGGATTGCGATAAGACCTTTGGAGGTTGGGTTCTGTTCGCCCTTTTTTCCTTCTTTGGATTTTTTTGATGCAGTCATTTGAATCACCTATCTATTTTTTAAAGCTCGAAGAATTTTCGATCTCCTCTGAAACAGCGTTCATTATTCTTTCGAGTGAATTTTTATCAGACACACTCCCCATGAGTGCCAAGACCATACTTTTACCCACACCCTTTATCATAAGAACATCATTTTGGGAATTCACCTCTATGATGGTCGGGCTGGTCTTGTCAAAACTGGTGAAAACAACGTCAGATGCTCCGTATATTGTGGCGGTGAGTGCACTGAAACTCTCGTTTTTTCCACTCCTCCTGGTCATGGCAGTAAGGGGTATGCCGTTTTTGGACACCAGCACCATTGCTTCCACTATATCGTCATGATGTTTCTCAAATATCCCTTGAATTTCCGGTTTTATGTTGATAATTACACGCTCCTGCATGTTTTATTTGTTCTTTCTGCAATGTTCAATAGGTTTTAAATATTTAAGCTTTGACCAGGAAATTCAAAGAAAATCAAAGATATTGATGTTTCCCCGACCCTGCATATGTTTCTTCATGTCCGAAACCAATGAACCATAATAGACCACATAATTCCTCACCCGGGCGAGTTCATCGGACAAACGTTTTTCTTCTTCCTCCAGTTCATTTATGGTCTCTTGGAGTCGGTCTATTTCTTCCCTCGCCTCTTGGATCCGTTCCTTCAGTCCATGAACAGTTCTCTTGTCCAACATGCTCACCTGATTATGTCATCCATCCTCTGTGCCTGCCGGGGCATATCCCTGGACCCTTTGGTCATGGTGAATATGCTGTTTTCACAGGCATTGATCTCGTCTTTGAGTGTTTTTATCCTTTCCAGGCAACTTTTTTTTTCAAGATCGATTGATCTCAGACGCTGGTTCAACTCTTTCTCACGTAGCTCCCATTTGCGTTTTTCCTCTATGGCCTCCAGGGTCTTGTTGCTTATGGACACTACACGTTCTCCTTTATTTGCTTTTGAGTGTTATCCTTCCGTAAAGATTGGATATCTTCCTTGATTCCCTTCTATCACAGTACCCACAGAACAGAGTATCTCCCGTACGTTCCATACCCCTTCTGCATTTGAAACAGTACCCCCTCACGACACCCAGATCTTTATCCATGGTTGTGATCTGGATGGACGGGGTCGTTTGGGTAACTTTTGCGCGTATAACGTCTCCCTTAAGGTACTTATCCTCTATATTTTCCGTGTAATCGTCTGAGATCTTTGAAATATGCAGGGTTGCTTCCATGTCCATGGCGATGCCCCTGCTGGATCCCTCCACGAGGGCGATATCCGCCGTGGCGATGGCCTTCCTCCGCTCCCTGATGGTACCGTAGATGATGTCACCTTCCTTCACCTCCGTTACGGGATTGAACGCCTTCACCGTCGCTTCCAGTTTTTCTTCGTCATACTCCAACCTGCCGAAGGTCTTTGCATAGATTATACCGTTCGCTTCATAGGTTCCTTCCCCAGGCATCCATTCCTCATGGGTACCCACTTCTTCGCCTGGCATTACCAGTCTTTCCTTGGATTCTTCCATTTTAATACCTCTCGCACATCAACAATACGGTCTCAAATTCTTTTTTCTCCTTTTTGTGGAAACTGAAAAGCCTATTCACCGGGAACATATATCTTTTTTCCCCAAAAACCCTGTAACCACTTTTGTGAACGAACCTTCGGACATAGTCCTCGCCCCTGGCGTTGTGGAGACTGTATATCCTTGGAGCGATCTCAAAGGCCTTTTCCAGGAAAGGAGTGTCGGCCCCCTTCTTCTGTGATCCGAAGGGAGGATTCATGATCACGGTATCCCCCTTGAGATTTACATTCTCCACGGGTGAAACCACAAAATCGCACCTGTCTGACAGTCCCAGATCCCTGGCCGTTCTTTTGGTGGACTGAACGGACTTTTCGTCTATATCCACCCCGTAAACCTTTTCAGCACCCATACGGGCGGCTCCCAGGGAAAAAATTCCCGTCCCGCAGCCCAGATCTATGACCTCTCTACCCCTGATATCTCCCAGGGTGTAGGCGGTGAACAGTATATCGGCGGCAATCGGTGCGGGTGTGGTGTACTGTTCCAGTTCTGGTCGGGGATCTTCGTGTGCGGGTATTTTTTCCAGCCAGATCTCCATATCCCTCTTTTTAAAAGTTTCAATGGTGTTCATCTCTTTTCCACACACTATCTTCTAGGCTTGCATACACATCGTCCTCTTGTACGACCTCCTCCAACTCGCTCTCCTCCAGGATCGATTTGATCTGATTCTCCTTGAGCCGCCAGTAGTGTATCCTCCACCTTTTTCCGCTGGGTACGATGCTACTTTCTTCTTCAGCGGTGACTATGTTATGTTCCTCCAACAAGTAAAAAAGGTCTCTCTCATCTTTGCAGAGCATGTTGTCCGTGATGGTGGTATCGTAGCCGAAAAGGGACATCACTTTGAGGGCCATCTCATCGGTCTCCTCCGAACTGATGCCTCTCTCACCAAGTACCTTCCTCAGAACCTTTTTCATCTCGTCCAGGCGTATACGTACCACGTTGACCTCCTGCAAAAACGGTATCCGTTAGAACGTTATAAATCTATCGAAGGGTCAGGGCACCATATTCAATCCCGCCTTTTCGGCGATCTCCTTGTAACGGTTACGTATGGTCACTTCGGTGACCCCGGCCACATCTGAGATGGCCTTTTGGGTCCTGGGAGATCCTTCCATTATGGCCGCTATGTAAATGGCTGCCGCGGCCAACCCCGTCGGTCCCTTGCCCGATGTTAGTCCCAGGGCATTGGCCTTGGATATGATATCCTCTCCCCTGGCCTCGACGTTCCTTCCCAGGTCTAGCTTGTTGCAGAATCTGTTGATGTATTCTTCGGGCCGGGTTGGCATCAATTTCAGTCCCAGTTCTCTGGAAAGGAATCTGTACGCCCTCCCTATCTGTTTTTCGTCGATCTCAGCTGCCTGGGCCACCTCGGTAAGGGTTCTGGGCAGATCGCACTTTCTGCATCCAGCGTAAAGAGATGCCGCTATGACGGTTTCTATGTTTCTACCCCGTATTAGGTTCCTTTCAATACCCTGTCGGTAAATCACCGCTGAGGTCTCCCTGATACTCCTGGGAAGTCCCATATTGGATGCCAACCTATCCAACTCTCTCAGAGCCGATGCCAGATTCCGCTCCGATGCGTTGGATATCCTTATGCGTCGATGCCATTTTCTTACCCGGTAAACCTGTCCCCTATTCTTGTTAGGGATGGTCCTTCCATAGGCATCCCGGTTGTTCCACGATATATGAGTGGAAAGACCCTTATCATGGGTCATGTAATTCATGGGTGCCCCGGTCCTTGCCCGGCTATCCCTCTGTGCGGAGTCGAAAGCCCTCCATTCGGGTCCCTCGTCTATAAAGTAATCATCCAGCACCAACCCGCACTTCTCGCATAACACTTCCCCCCGATCGTAGTCCCTTGATATGTGTTCGCTGGAACACTCAGGACATTCGGTGATTTTTTGTATCTGTACAGCGGACTCCCCTTGCATATTTTATCTCCAACTCCTTGGTTTTTTTAGGATTTTGGGCCTTGTATTTAAAGGTATCCCGAAAACAGGTTAGGCCTCCGGAAGAGCGCCTCGCTCACGGAAGGATTTATATATAACGAATTACTCGTCTGCCCACGGTTAACTAAGGTGTTACTGATGGCTAGATTCCCCGAGGCAGAAAAAAGATTACTACACAAAAAGATTTGCATGCACTGCTCTGCAAACAACCCAGTAAGGTCAAAACAGTGCAGACGTTGTGGTAGGAAGCAACTACGAATGAAGGCAAAGGAGAGCCGAAGACTCTAGCTCTTTTCTTTGGCTGGGCAATCCATATCGGGACAGAGTTCCCATGGCTTTCGTCCCTTATATATTATCTTCATCATGGGTGCTCCGCATTCCTCACATTTGTCACCCTCATAGAGAACGCTGCCCTTCTGGGGAAGGGGATAGGTGCGTTTACATTCCGGATAGTTGGAGCATCCGAGGAAGCGTTTTCCCCTGTAGGAACGCATCTCCATAATATCTCCGCCGCACTTGGGGCAGGTGCCCCTGAATCTTTTGTCCTTCGAGTACTTGCAGTTCAGATCCACACATAATTCCTCGGTATCCCCGGTGTGGAACACCTTGACCGTGGGTGCACCGCACTCGGGACAGTTTTTGTTGGATGGTTTCACGGAACCGGAACGGGATATCTGATAGGTATTTTCGCATTTCGGATAGTTGCTGCAACCCACGAACCTTCCCTTTTTCCCCTTGCGTACCAGCAGGATTCCACCGCACTTTGGGCATTTACCCACCGATGTTTGATCCATAAGAGAATCCTTTAGCTCACTGCGTATATCCTCCCTGTCCTTTTTCAGGGATCTGATCACCGTTTCCAGCATCTCCTTGGATTCTTCCACAACATCCTCTTTCTTGAGATCGCTCTCGGCTATCTTCTGCATGTCCTCCTCAAGGGTCTTGGTCATGTCGGGCTTGGCCACCATATCTGCATGGGCCTCCAGGGTTTTGATAACGGACTTACCTGATAGGGTGGAGTGGGGCACCTTCCCGCTCACGAAGCCCCTGTCGTACAACTTCTGAATTATCGAGTGCCTGGTACTTTTTGTGCCCAATCCAAGTCTCTCCATCTCCCTTATAAGGGAACCCTGTGAGAATCTCTGGGGTGGTTTGGTCTCGTCCTCGCTGAGTACTATGTCCTTCACAACCGTGGTATCCCCCTGGGATAGTTCCGGCACCCTGTTTTCCTTCGGCTGGAAATAGGGGTAGTACTTCATCCATCCCCTTTCGATGACCTCGTATCCCTTGGACTCGAACACCTCGCTTTCTATTTCCAGCCTGACATCCCTGGTCAATGCCTTTCCGGGAGGTGATACGGTGACCAGGAAGCGACGGAGTATGAGCTCATATATCTTCCATTCCCTGCCCTTGAGCTGTTTCTTTGTGGCTGGCTTGATGGGGTATATGGGGGGATGGTCAGTGGTCTGCTTCTTGCCCCTTGAGGCCCGTATGTTCTTTTGCCGGAGTATCTCCTCAACTTCCTTTGACAGTTCCGACGACTTCAGTTTTTCCAGGTGACTGGGGAGATGAAGACTCGGGGGATAGACAGTGTTCTCGGTTCTCGGGTAGGATATCCACCCGGCAGTGTACAGATCCTCGGCGGTCTTCATGGCCTGGGCCGGTGTCATGTCCAGCTTGGTTGCATCGGAGATGAACTGGGTTGTGTTGAACGGTGGTAGGGGCCACAATTTTTTCTCTTTCTCCTCGAACGAAAGCACTGTGGCAGAACTTGCGTCTTCTATCTTTTCATATATGCTCTCGGCCTTTTCGGCTTCCCATATCCTTCCCTCCTCGTGCCTTGCCTTGAACTCAAAATCCTTCTCTAGTAGGGCATCTATGAGCCAGTAGGCTTCAGGTTCGAAATTCTCTATCTCCTCGTCCCTGTCAACGATCAGGGCCAATGTGGGGCTCTGCACCCTGCCTGCCGATATGAAGTTCTTACCGTATTGCCCCGAGGTCTTGGAGAGGAACCTAGTGAGCACGGCCCCCCATGCCAGATCGATGATCTGCCTTGATTCAGCCGATTCCGCCAGTTTCACATCCAGATCCTTCAGGGACGAGAATGCGCTCTCTATCTCGGGTTTCGAAAGGGAGCTGAAGGTCGCTCTTTTTATTTCTATATCCGGTTCTTTTTCCTGCAAGATCCTTACGGCTTCCAGACCGATCAGCTCCCCCTCCCTATCGTAGTCCGTGGCCACTATCACCCTGTGGGCACCCTCTACCTGTTTCTTCAAAAGGGAGACGATCCTGCCCGCGGTCACCTCTTTGACCGGCTCAACCTGTATCAAGTCCTCCTCATCCACCTTGCTCCAGCTATTGTACTCGTCGGGATAGTCGTACTCCACCACGTGTCCCCTCAATCCCATCACCACGTAGCTGTCCTTTTCCCTCCTGAACTCGAAGTAGGGTATCTTGAAGTAATATTTCCGATCAAGCTTGCCGTTGGAAAGCAAGTAGGCGATCCTTGATGCGGCGTTGTTCTTCTCACAGATCACAAGAATTCTCATCGCTCCCGTTCTACGAGGCTATTGTTATTTAATGTTTTGCGATTCCGTGAAGGGTGCTGCCCAAGACACTTCTTTCAAACTCTACACAGACCGTTTCCTGGAAAACGTGATCACTATGGTGAATGCCAGTATGACCACGATCAGTATCAGAACGATATAGAATATCCCTATCCCCCGGGATGATGTTTTCTCGGGTTCCACGAAGTATATGGTCATACTGTCGCTGGCCACGGTGTCCCACTCGCTGACCACCTCTATGTATGCGGTCCTGTTACCGACTTCCATGGTCTCGTCGTAGGGCAAGCTGAGAACGTAGGTCCCGTTCTCAAGGCTCATATCCCTAGTTAGGTAGTCTTCCATGATCAGCCTTACACTCTGCACCTCCCCTTCTATGATAGCAGCGAAGTAAAGAGTGTTCCCTTCTTCCAGGACGAGTTCAACCACGCTGCCAAGGTCGTCCGTGGAGGTTCCCACTCCCACGTATATTATCACCGGCTCGGGTGGTATGACGGTCAGTAACAGATCGTCGAAGGTGTCCGTGTTCCCTCCGTGGTCCTCCGCGATAACGGTTATCCGTGCTTCAACCTTATCGGTTATGTTAAGTGTTACAGAGTAGTTGAAATAGGATGTTCTTTCAAAGATCAGTTCGTCTATATCCAGTTCTTCACTGTACAGATAAACCCTTTTGATATCCCCGTCCTTGTCCCGTATTCCGCAGGAAATGTTCACGTAC
>SLLU01000052.1 GCA_007133925.1 Candidatus Halarchaeoplasma halalkaliphilum
TTGTCAAAAATCTAAAGGTGTTAAACAATGGCAGAAAAAGAAAGTCACATAGAAACGAGTATGGAGGAAACAAAAAAATATTCTCCACCCGAGGAGTTCAAAAAGAAAGCTAACATGAACGACCCCGGGATATACAAATACGCCGAGGAGAACTACGAGGAATTCTGGGCGGGACATGCGGAGAATCTCGAATGGTACAAGAAGTGGGACAAGGTATTGGATTGGGAAAATCCACCCTTTGCCAAGTGGTTCGTAAATGGGAAGATCAATGCATCTTACAACTGTATCGACAGGCACATCAAGGACGGTAAGGGAGACAAGGTCGCCCTTATCTGGGAAGGTGAACCCATCGACGAATCAACGAAATACACATTCAACGAGTTGAAGGAAGAGGTCTGCAAGTTCGCCAACGGTTTGAAGGAATTGGGAGTCGGAAAGGGTGATGTGGTAACCTTTTACCTGCCCATGGTACCCGAACTCGCAATCGGACTCCTTGCCTGTGCCCGGATAGGCGCACCCCACAGCGTGGTCTTCGGTGGATTTTCACCCACCGCACTAGCAGACCGGGTTCACGATTCCGAGTCCAAGGTGCTCGTGACCGCTGACGGATACTACAGGAGGGGTAAGAAGCTCAACATGTGGGAGAACGCTTTGGAATCTTTGGAAAGCACCCCCACTGTGGAGAAGGTAGTCATCGTGGACCGCATGGGACGAAAAGATCTGGAACTGGATGATAGTAGGGATGTTTATTATCATAAATTAGTGGCTGAGCAATCCACGGAATGTGAGCCGGAGCAGATGGATGCCGAGGACATGCTTTTCCTCATGTACACCAGCGGTACCACGGGTAAGCCAAAGGGTGTGCTGCATACCACCGGTGGATACCTTACGGGAACCATGACTACATTTAAATGGGTGTTCGACATTAAAGACGAGGACATATACTGGTGTACCGCAGATATCGGCTGGATCACGGGACACAGTTATCTGGTATATGGGCCCCTGGCCAACGGAACTACAACCATAATGTTCGAAGGCTCTCCGGATTATCCTGATAAAGACAGATTCTGGAAGATAGTAGAAAAATACAAGGTAACGGTTCTTTACACAGCACCCACGGCCATCAGACTGTTCATGAAGTGGGGACGCGAGTATCCGGATCGATGTGATCTCTCAACACTCAGACTGCTGGGATCCGTCGGCGAACCCATCAACCCCAAGGCATGGGAATGGTATCACAAGGTAATAGGTGATTCGAGGTGTCCCATAGTTGATACATGGTGGCAGACCGAAACCGGTATGATACTCATCACACCTCTGCCCGGTATAACTGACCTCAAACCCGGTAGTGCAACCAGACCCTTCCCCGGAATACAGGCGGACATATTCGACGCAGGCGGAAGCCCCTTGGAACCAAACCAAGGTGGATACCTTGTACTCAAGAGGCCCTGGCCTTCCATGCTGAGGACCCTCTACAAGAACCCCGAAAGGTTCAAGAAGACATACTGGAGCGAGTACGGTATAAACATCTACTTTGCAGGAGACGGCGCAAGGAAGGACGAGGATGGATACTTCTGGGTCGTTGGCCGTATAGATGACGTACTCAACGTGGCCGGTCACCGCCTGAGCACCATGGAGATGGAGAGTGCCCTGGTAGATCACCCGGCTGTAGCGGAAGCTGCTGTGGTGGGAAGACCTGATGACCTCAAGGGACACGTCCCGGTGGCATATGTTATCCTTGAAGGAGGCAGAACCGGTTCCGACGAACTGGCAAAGGAACTCATAGGTCACGTGGGCAAGATCATCGGTCCCATCGGAAGGCCTGCTGGAGTGTATTTCTCTGAAGACCTGCCGAAAACAAGGTCCGGTAAGATCATGCGCCGTATCCTCAAGAGGCTAGAGGCTGGAGAGGAACCCGGTGACACTTCTACACTCAGGAATCCCGAGATAGTGGAAGAACTGAAAAATCGTGTGCAATAGGACCCAAACCCCTTTTTCTTTTTTTTATTTTTTTACACAGTTCACAAGATAGACCATGCCCTGCATGTAGTATTCCCTGTACGCAACATGGAACCGCTTTTCCATTAGACCGATTATGTCCCGATCCATATGGGTCCTTCCGAATATCTTGGCAGAGACCATCATGGGGTAGAAAAAGAACCTGGATAGAAACCCTTCCGGCTTTCCCGTATCCAGTATTACCATTGAACCACCGTTTTTCAACACCCGGTGGCATTCCTTTATGGCCTTTTCGGGATCGGGAATGGTTGTGAAGGTAAAGTTGGTGATTATCCTGTCGAAGTGTTCGGATCCGAATCTTGAGTTTTCAATATCGTCTTTCACGGTTGAAACCCTGTCCAACACATTCTCTCGTTCTGCTCTCTCCTTTGCCTTCCTGAGCATCCCTTCGCTTATGTCTGTACCCACAACGCGCCCTTCATTTAACCTTCTGGCTATATCCGGTAAGATGTATCCACTCCCGGTTCCCACATCCAGCACCAGTTCATGCCCCTCCAGTTCGAGCATGTCCACGGAGCGCCCCCTCCATACTTTCTGGGGTCTTGATATCAGTGGGAAGTTGTCCACACTGTCATAAAAGGGGCTCCAGATATCGTATCGGGATGCGACCTTTTCCCTAGAAGACATCCTTATGTCATTGTATCATCCCTTACTTTAACCCTTCGTTGATTTTTTGAATTGTTTACACAAGAAATACGATTGTTTTTCAGGCGTAGGAAGGCAAATGTTTAATATTCCCTATCTCTTCTCAGCTTTGAAGTGAACAATATGACGGAAGCCTATTGCGTAAAATGCAGGAAAAAGGTAGAGATAAAGGATGCACAAGCAGTTACCATGAAGAACGGTAAACCCGCAACCAAGGGCGTGTGCCCTGATTGCAGCACTGGCGTGTACCGTATCGGTAAAGCCAAGTAAGCAGTCCTTTACAAAAAACCCTTTCTTCTTTTTTTTATGATTGTCAATTTTTTGAAAAAAGTGTGTTAGGGAAAGGGTTTTCACGAACTCTCTTACCTCACAAGGCCGAAGCACGAGAGATGGTTCGAGAGGTCGTATGCGTTTTTTGTTACCTGCTTTTTTTGTTCCATGATACTAGTAGGACGTATGTAGTATATATATTATATTGAAATTTGAATTTAATAACATGATATCCCATGATGATATGTTCAACTTTGAGGTTGACCTATATGCTGAAATAACATCACAGGATTGACATCAGTCCGAAGGTGAATTCACCATAAACCACCGCATAGGTTACCATATACCCTAGTATGACCCCGGAGTTGAGAAGAGGCAGTCCTGCTTGTGGGTTTCCCTTCAGTACGTACCTCATCAGGATCAAAAGTCCTATGATGGCTCCGCAGATGGACCCGAGGGCCACCAGCAGCGGTCCGTGTAGTCCCGCAAAGGTAACTGGTTCAAGGTAAATGCTGGCGGATACCGGCAGTATCCCTGGGATTATCATATCCCCTAACCCTATGAAGGTGGCATCCAGGTCCTTGGATTTCTTTCCCTCCTTGGTTATGAGTTTCTTTTTTCCTTCGTCCTTGAACGAATATTTCGTATCCGAGGGGAACACCAATAGCACCGGTGTTTTCATCTTCATGACCCCATCTGCCAGGGTTAACATGTGTTTTGTCTTGTAAA
>SLLU01000034.1 GCA_007133925.1 Candidatus Halarchaeoplasma halalkaliphilum
ACATTGATATGTTCCCTATCCAAATATATACTTCCTCTTTCTATTATCATTTCGTGTCACCTCTTTGTTGGTGAGTACTTCATTTCGACAAAGGGGTGACACATCTTAATGGTTTACACAGTCGTAGGATTCGCATTCGAAGGTTACCATCTGGCCCACCTCTGGCTCCTCAGGCAGGAAACTGAACTTTGCCACCGGCGGCGAGTTGTCCACGGTGAGAGTCTTCTCCACAGTATCGCTCCTGCCCTCGCTGTCCGTCACCGTGAGAGATATGGTATAAGTACCTGCTTTCTCATAGCTGTGGACCACAGTTGTCCCTTCGGTCCTCGCGATGTTCGTACCATCGCCCAAATCCCAATTCCATTGTACAAGGTATGAATCATCACCCACAGCGGGTATGGAATGATCTTTGAAATATATGTTATCAAATGTCTTTGGATTCCGTGTCGTTATAAATTCACCATCCTCGGGTATGCCCGGGTGATCTATGGTAAAACCCGCTGTCGGGGATTCAAGTGAACCCACGGAAATAATTTTTGTGGCTATAGTAGCCCCTCCCACCATTAACCCTCTAATCTCTCCTAATACTATCAACCTCACCACATACACCCCACTTGAAAAGACCTTTTTCGGATTCTGTACATCACTGGTGGTACCATCACCAAAATCCCAATGCCATATGAGGTCCATATCAGGGTGTGTCTTGATGGTTTCATCAATGAACTTGACTTCCTCACCAGACACTGGATTTATAGGGGTATATGAAAAGCCGGCTATCGGTGGTGCGATGGTGCTGTTCAAAGGTTCCGCACCGATGAATACACCGAAGCTGATGTCCCCACCCGATATTGTCGGATGATAACCCTCTGTGACTAATATACCCGCACCATGACTGTGTTTTATATCGACATCGAGGATCTCCACATCGTTGGAAGACACTTCCAGGCCGTTCCAAAGATGTTGGAAGGTACTTTGGCTTATAACGGTCTTTCCGCTAAGAACTACCTTTAAATGATGGCCTTCATTTGTTGATACTTTGCACTGTTCCATATTGAATTCGCTGTTGCCGGAAACGAAAATTCGTTTATCACCATTACCTGCGTTCTCGATATATAATTTTGAACCGGTGAACGAAGCGCTTCCCTGGAACAACAAGTTCACACTACCGTCTATATATGTATCCATATTCATCATACTCAAATGTCCACCGTGAATAATGTTCATATTCCCTTCGATGAACAGTACTTGATCCGCGAGGGAGACCTCGTTGGAGATCGTAGGTGCTTTCATCCAAACTATCGTAGGGTATCTCCTAACACGAGGTGGAAATTGATACCCATAGGTGGTGTTCGCCGTATGATCGTATGGGGCAAAACCGAACCATGCCTCGCTACCATTCATCACCCATCGGAGACCTTTTTCTCCCGCACAAAAAATCGTCTGTTCAACTCCGTTTTCGGTGACCGCCCAAAAACCAGCGCTGGAGTCCCTCTCTTTGCCCTCCAAACCGACGATATAAAAAAAATTGGCTGTATTTCTATGTACAGTATACCTCCTCCCAGGCGGTATCCATTTGTTATCAGACGGTGGTCCGGGATCCTTTTCTTTACCGGGGGGTGTTCCACCCGGAGGTCCTGCCCTTTCTGTTGATGGATTTGTTTTACTCAGTTCCTCAATACTCCCGTCGCTCCATACCAGCATACCTTTTGTATTGATAATATTGTCCGCAATGGTGTCAAAAGACAAATTTTGGATATTTTTTCCTAGCCTCACATGCATGGAATCCGGATAGAATGTCCGGGTATAGTCATACTCGCCGCATTGAGATGCAATTTCAACCTCCGCATACAGAGGTCCTTCAGCAATCAATCTCACTTTTGCACCTTTCTCCCTCCAATTGAACTCTTCGGAGTGCCATGACATCCAGCCGGTATCTAAAACATAGCCTTTACGAGCAGAGTCACGATATTTTATCACGCGACTTCCACCCCGTAAAACATCTAATTTGACCTGATAATCTTCACCCATTATCCAAAGGTTTCCGTCCTCTTCCTCCTCAACGCTTACTCTACCTTCGTTGGGATATTCGATTAACAGGTCCACACCATCGGCAACCTCTTTAGGACCGTTCTCAAGAATATCAAATAATATGGTATAAAACCGGGTTGTATTCACGGATGTAGTACCGTTCATCAACCAACTGATTTCCAGATTGTCGTCGTCCAACCATCTCTGCTGCATCATCGGGCTCCACTTTGGAACCTATGTATCGTTGGTTTCGTGTAACCGAACAGAGTTCGTATCAAACTCTCCATACCCTCCTATCTCCTTTGTTACGTTTAACGAGATGGAGACGATGCAATCTTCCCGTTCCATGAATCCGGCGGATACTTCTAAGGGAACCATATAATGCCACCGCTGTTCGCCAACATACTCTACTTTTGGTTCATTGACTGTGTCATCAGTCTCTGCCACATCCATATTGTTCGATGATGGGAAAAAAACATATACCGCCGATGCGGAACTCACCATCAATATCACACTCACTAATGCTAATAATTTCGCCCTTTCGCCCATGATAATCGATATAATTAGAACTGACGTACTAGATATAGATTAATTTCGTTTATCAATATTCCATATGACCCGGCATCAGTCACCCAGTTCTATAAATGGAAATCCGCTCCCAGGGCGGCCCCCTCTCTCTCCGGATGGCGGTTCCATTAGGATATCGGAGAACACGGACACCTGATAGCGTGGTTCCCCATCTCATGGACATCCCGTAGGGTAAATCATACCGATTTACCACCCGGAGTTTCGGGTAAAATATTTATCGTTCCTGGTATTGATTCCAAGGGATGAACATGGACATACTGCACCAGCAGGGCCGGAACGACGTTGCCATGGTTTACCTGGGAACCTACGGTGGCGACCTCATGGTGGAATTCGTGGATTCACTGGGAGGTGCGGAGAGCCGGAAGGACAAGTGGGTGGTGATCCTCTCCAGTCTGGTTGGGTGCCCCATTAAGTGCAAGTTCTGCGATGCGGGTATTTATTACGGTGGTCCCCTCTCCACGGACGAGATACTGGCTCAGCTGGATCACATAGTGCGTATACACGCCCCCTCGGGCAACATCGATTCAAAAAAATTCAAGGTGCAGTTCGCCAGGATGGGTGAACCCGCCCTGAACGATAATGTTATAGAAGCGATAACCCGAATACCGGAGATCTACAACGTTAAAAATTACATGCCGTGCATATCCACAGTGGCTCCCGGGGGCAGGGAGGAATGGTTCGAGAGTGTACTGGAACTTAATCACCACATATTCAAGGGCAACTTCCAGATGCAGTTCTCGGTTCATTCCACCAGTGAGGATTACAGGGATTTTCTCATCCCCTCAAAGAAATGGTCACTCCGGGAGATAGCGGATTACGGTGAAAGGTTTTATGCGGGGGGCAGGAAGGTCACACTCAACTTCGCCATGGGGAACAGCAACCCCGTGGATGTGGATGTTCTTGGCAGCATATTCTCACCGGATGAATTTGCCATAAAGGTTACCCCACTAAATCCCACCCTGAACGCCGAGGAGTTCAGCCTCATAAACGTTTTCGATCAGGATGAAGGAAACCGACTCGAGGTGGTCAAGGAGATGAGGGACGCCGGTTTCGACGTTCACGTTAGTATAGGAGACCTCAGGGAAAACGAGATCAAGAGCAACTGCGGACAGATACTCGTATCCTACCTGGAGGAAAAGGGCAGGGGGACCTGAACCTTGGCCGGGAACCTCTACGTCACACGGGATAACATTCAAGAAAAGGTCCAGGGATGGCTCGGCTCGCTACCAGTGAGAAGAAAGTGGGATACCGTTCCAAATTGGTCCAACAGCGCTCTTCTCGTGATAGACATGCAGAACGTTTTCGTGCACCCTGACTCTCCCTCGTACCTGCCCGGGGCTCAAGCGGTGGCACCTAACATAAACCGGCTGGCGGAGGAGTTCTATGGAAATGACTCCTCCATAATATACACCCGACATGTTCAGGAAGAAGGGGATGAGGGGGTCATGGACGAATGGTGGGGTGATATTATCAGGGAGGGAAAACAGGCGGAACTGTGGGACGGACTATCCGTCATGGGGGATGTGATCACAAAACCCAGATACTCGGCATTCCACAGAACAGAACTGGATCATATGTTAACGGGTGTAGAGAACCTGTTCATCACCGGTGTTCTCACGGACATATGCTGTGAGACCACCGCCAGACACGGGTTCGTAAAAGACTACAGGGTGTTCGTTGTGGCAGACGGTTGCGCCACGGTGACGGAGGAACTGCACACCTCATCACTTGCATCCCTGAGTTACGGATTTGCGGAGATATTATCATGGAGGGAAGTGCTCCAGAGGTTGCGGTGATAGGAGGGGGACCCGCCGGGGTGGCCGCTGCCTACCAGTGCAAACGAGAAGGGGTGGATGACGTTATCATCGTGGAGAAGAATAAGATCGGCGGATTGATAGAGTACGCCAACCGGATAGAGAACATACCTGGATATCTGGACATGGACGGGAGGGCGGTTGTCAGTGAGCTGGAATCATTGTTAAAACGAGCAAACATATCCGTCCTCAAGGGAGGTGTGGAGGATATTCAGGGAGAAAGGGGGAACTTCAGGATACACATGAAAGAAGGGAACATCACGTGTCGTCATGCGGTGGTAGCCACGGGAACCATCCCCAGGACTCTGGGTATAGACGGAGAGGTCTGTCACCCTCCCTGGAAAGACTACCATGGTAAGAGGGTACTTGTTGTGGGTGGAGGTGATGCAGCCTACGATTACGCACTGAGGATTAACAGATACGGGGGAAAGGTGACCATATTGTCCAGGAACACCTCAGCCCTGGACCTGCTGGTGAGACGTGTAGGAAAAGAAAGTATACGGGAAGTCAGAGGGGAACTCGATAGATGGGAGAAGCATGGCCATGGATATACCGTGGACACCACCGGTGGAACCATAGAGTGCGATCTGGTCGTCACAGCCATAGGCCGTGTACCCCAGTTACCTGTAAAGGGATACGGAGAGATCAGATTCCCCACAGGGTGCACGGACATACCCGGTCTTTACGTCATCGGTTCCGCAGCCCTGGATCGGTTCCGTCAGGTGACTCTTTGCTGGGGTATGGGGATAGCAGCGGCCATGGACATCGCCTCTCACCGATGAAAAACGAAAACATTAAACACCATCGGACCCTTTGCACGTCCATGCATAAAAAGCTCTTGTGGGGCGAGATGACCCGTTTGGAACTGCACGATCTCAGCGAAAGGGTGGATACGGTTCTGCTACCTGTTGGAAGCATAGAGCAGCACGGACCCCATCTCCCCTTGGATACCGATACATTCGATGCCATGTACATACTCGTAGAAGCAGTCAAGAGACTCCATGAACCCAGACCGCCCATCCTTCCCACGGTACCCTACGGACTGAGCGAGCATCACATGGGATTCAGGGGTACCATAACCCTTCAGCCGCAAACCCTCATGGCACTGGTGATGGACATAGGAGTATCCGTCAAGCATAACGGCTTCGAGAAACTATTCATATACAACGCTCACGGGGGAAATTCAAACATTTTAAAAGAGGTAGCCAACCAACTGAGATACGATGTGGGCCTTCAAGTGTTCATAGATAACGGGGAGTCCATGGAACCAGGGAAGAAGGAACTGGTCAAGAGTAAAAACGATGTGCACGCTGGAGAGTACGAGACCTCCACCTGTTTGGCCAACCGGGAGGAATCGGTGGTGAGGGAAAACATAACAAGGCCGACCCTGCGGTTCCCCCATCCGTCCATGGAATTCGACCACCAACCTCCGTTCTTCTTCACCTGGTACACCCACGAACTAACGGACACCGGTGCCATAGGTGACCCCACGGAAGCCTCGAAAGAAAAGGGAGAGATGCTCTGGGAAAGGGGTGTGGAACTCCTGGCCCGGCGTATAGATCAAATCTGCTTTAGGAAATAGTTTTTAACCCCTCCCTCGCTGAGGGTTCTCCATGTGGGAAACCATACTGTCCGGCATATTTGCCTTCGTTCCCGCCCTGGTAGCCAATTCACTGGCAGTGGTATTCGGGGGCGGATCACCCATGGACCTGGGCAGGGAGATTGGAGGGAAAAGGATACTGGGAGACGGTAAAACGTGGAGGGGATTTATAGGCGGGGGAGCCAGCGCCGGTTTGATAGGCCTACTACTCACACTTACACCCCTTTCTCTGTACTCCTCTTTGTGGATCCCATTCGCCCTTTCATACGGCTCCATGACCGGTGACCTTCTGGGAAGTCTTGTGAAGAGAAGGGGTGGATGGGAGAGGGGAGAAAATGTGCCCGTCCTGGACCAGTACGATTTCGTTTTGGGAGCTTTCCTGATATCCATTATTTGTTATCCCGCCTGGACACTGGAAACCTATTTCAGCGGTCACGGATACGTCACGCTTGCTATGCTCCTGGTGGCGGTACCCGCACTTCACAGGGGTGTGAACATCATAGGGTATCGTATGGGGTTGAAAAAAGAACCGTGGTGATACGAGTATGGAACTAAAAAAGATGTTGGAAGAATGCGGAGCCGTGAGGTACGGTGATTTCACACTTACCTCGGGAAAGAAGAGCAAATACTATGTGGACATAAAGAAGGCAAGTACAAGACCTGATGTTCTCAGGGCCATCGCCCGTGAGATGGCGGTCTTCGCCGATGGTGACCGCGTAGCAGGGATGGAACTGGGGGCGGTACCCCTGGCTGCGGCACTGAGCCTGGAGATAGATCTGCCTTTCGTTATGGTGAGAAAGAAGCCAAGAACCCACGGTACCGGGAGCCGTTTGGAAGGTGACTTGGAACCCGGGGATCGGGTGATCATAGTTGAGGATGTGGCCACAACGGGTGGATCATCAGTGGAGACTGTGAAGGTGCTCAGGGAAGCCGGGGCCGTGGTGGAAAAGGTACTGGTTGTGGTGGACAGAGAAGAGGGTGCCCTGGAAAATCTCCGTGAGATGGAAATTGAGCTCATCGCCCTTGTGAAGGCAAGAGACCTCCTTAGCTGAACTCTCTATTAACGAACAGATATGCACCCAGGGCTAGGAGGGATGCCCATATGAGCACCAATACCAAGGTTGACGTTCCCGAACCGGCACCTGAGTATCTTGATAACTCACCGTGATCGAACAGGTGGGAGCCGATGCTGAGTATGTAGTGATTGATGGATATCTCCCCTATGCGTCCGGCGAGCTGACCCACGAAACCCTCCCACACGAAAACGTAGAATAGGCCTATGTACAGAGGTTTTTTGACCAGAAGACCGAGGGTGACGAAAAGAGATGAGTATACCAAACCAGATAGTAGTATCAACCACATAAAGGACACCAGATAGTCGAACCTGAACCAGGTGAGCTCCGCGGGGAAAAAGTAAGCCAGGTATGCCGTAGTACCCAAAATGAACATCACGAATGTGAAGGATATGACAGCCGATAGGTAGTAAATCATGAATATCACACCCCTGTTCACAGGGGCGGTGGCAACATTGATTATGCTCCCGTCCTCAATATCTCCGTTTATCATCCCCGTACCGTATATCATGGCCAGGAGCACAGCGAACAATGATATCACAAGGCTACCCATCAGATCCACTCCACCGTCCATTGTCGGGTCGGCACGGGAGGCATTGTACATGACAATGACAAGAAAAACACCCATGACCAGGGGTATCAACACACGCTTTCCCATTATGGTACTGCGGATGGAATGCATGGTCAAGGCCTTCATGGCCACCAGTTCTTTGTTCATAATCTACCCCCCATCATGTACCTGAATATGGACTCCAGGTCCTCGTCCTTTATG
Organism: Candidatus Halarchaeoplasma halalkaliphilum; assembly: GCA_007133925.1. Taxonomy (GTDB): domain Archaea; phylum Thermoplasmatota; class Thermoplasmata; order Halarchaeoplasmatales; family Halarchaeoplasmataceae; genus Halarchaeoplasma; species Halarchaeoplasma halalkaliphilum. Next base: position 7,876 of record SLLU01000034.1, read on the forward strand.
TAAACCTCTCCTATATCGTACCCGTTATCGACCACCATCTTTGAAAATCTCTCGTGGAACATTTTGGGTTCGTTAACCCGCACCAGGAGTTCACCCCCCGGATCGATATCCACGGACCGGACCCAATCATGGACCATGAGGTCCCTGGCCACCTGCCTAGGATCCTTGCAGTCGATGACCATGGTATGGGGGAACTGGTTCAGCAGAGATCTTATCTCGGATATGGTGCCGCATGCCACAGAACGACCCCTGTACAGAAGGACAACGTTCTTGGTGACCCTTTCTATATCGTGAAGAACGTGGGAACTGATTATAACATCCTTTCCATCTTTCCGAAGGGACTCGATAATCTCGAATATGCTCTTCCTCACCGTGGGGTCAGTTCCTGAAAGGGGTTCGTCCAGTACCAGGAGTGACGGGTCGTGTATCATGGCCCCTGCGATCTTGAGCCTCTGTCTCATGCCCTTGCTATAACCGTTTATCTTACGGTCCAGTAGCGGTATCATATCCACCTGATGGGATACCTTCTGTATCCTTTCCTCCAGTTCCCATCTATCCAGACCTCTTAACCCTCCCGTGAGACTTAGGTAATCGTACCCGGAGATATTGTCCGGTAGGATATCGTGATCCGGTAGATATCCTATTTCCCCCATGAGCTCGGGATTGCTCCACGGATTCTGCCCTTTCACCAGCACGTAGCCTTTGCTGGGACGTATAAGACCTAGTATCATACGGAAAAAGGTGCTCTTGCCTGCACCGTTGGGTCCCACAACACCGGTTATACCAGGACCCACTTCAAGGGAAAAGGTGTTAAGGGCGATAACATCCCCGTACCATTTGGATACGTTCTTTGCCTCTATCAACATTTTTACACCGCCCCCTCGTATCTCTTTACCCTGATGCCCGTGATTATGGTTGTGGGAACCAGCAGTATGATGAGTGCCAGCACGTACAAATCGGGACTTATATCCGTGGGAAGTCCCAGACCGTATATGAGTTCGAAGGAATAATGCAAAACGTTCATTGGGTTCAGCAGCTTCCAGTTGGGATCCGAAGCCGAAAAGAATTCACCTACCAGGGTGAGAGAAAAGTAGGTCATGAACGTGCCTATGCCGGCATATGCTTTTCTTTTGGTTAGGGAAGACAGCATCATGCCGTAGGGTATGAAGAGCAGAGATGCGAATGAACCTGCTACCAAGGTGAGTAAAAGGATACGGACACTGCTTATGTAATCTGGCCCGGTTTGGGTGGCCATGATCATGATCCCGTTAACCAGAACCGGCAGTGTGCAGAAGGCTGACATGACCACGAAGGTACCGCCGAACTTGCCTATGAGATATTCAGTAACGCCAAGGGGCCGTGAGAAGTATATTACGAAGGAACGGTTCCGGAGGTCCTGGGATATGAGGTTGGAGGTGATCCCCGCTGAAAGTAGGAATATGAACGTGGAGAACACACCGCTTGTGAGATAGGTCCATCCGAAGAACCCCTCGCCCACCAGCATCCATGCCGTAAGCCGTGTGTGGGGTGTCATGACCAGAACGACTCCGGGGAATGCGTGTACCAGCACGATACCGATTATGAATATGGACAGGATACCCTTGGAGGAAAAACTGGATGATATAACTCCATCCATCATGGCCCGGACCCTTGTAAGGTACCGTGTCCTGACACCCAACCATGCCCGGTATTCCAAAGGCATCATGTCCATGCTATTTCCCCTCCCTGAATGTTAAAAAGAAGGCATCTTCCAAACTACGTATATGGGGTCTGTATTCCTTTACCTGAAGACCATGGTCCACTGCCATACTGAAAAAATGGTTCCCGGTATCTTCCCACTTCATGGATACGTTGAGCTCGTTCCCGATTATCTTGGAAGAGAATACCTGATATGTATCTTTAAGATACTTTCTGAAGGGTTCCAATCGGTCCGGTTCCCCTATGACTATGCTCCGTATGTTCTTTTCCTCTCCATGGAGTATCTTTTTCAGGGGGCCTTCCATAAGCAGCTTTCCCCGATCCAGGATCACTATGTGCTCCGCGGTTCTCTCTATCTCGTGGAGCTGGTGGGAACTCACCACAACGGTTTTTCCGGTCTTTCCCACCCGTTTTATCAATTTCAGCATCTCTTCCTTGCCCAGGGGGTCCATCCCCTCTGTGGGTTCGTCCAGGAACAGGATGGGAGGATCATGGACGATGGCTTGGGCTAGTTTCACCTTCTGTTTCATGCCCGTGGAATAAGTCCCTATGTTGCGGTATCTTTCCTCACCCAGGCCCACAAAATCCAGTACTTCGTGTGCCCTCCAGACGGTATCGCCCTTTTCCATTCCGGATATCCTACCGAAATGGGATACTAGTGTCACCGGGTTCATCTCGTCGATGAGGCAGTCGTATTCGGGCATGTATCCCACGTGATCACGTAGGTAGAGTGTTTGCTCCCACGGGACCATGCCCTTCACTGAAACGGAACCCCCCACGGGTTTCTTCAGACCAATGAGTACCTTTATGAGAGTGCTTTTCCCAGCGCCGTTGGGTCCCAGTAGCCCGATTATACCCCTGGGTAACGATAAGGATAACGAATCCAGGGCTACCAGTTGGTCGTAGGTCACACGGAGACCTTTTGTCTTTATAACGACGGGTTCCATATCGATTGTTCTCCTCTGAGTTTTGTCATAAGTATCTGACCATGTTTATACATCTTTCCCCGTCGGTATAGAAATTATCTATGGTTCCCACGGGTTCGAAACCCCTCGCCATGTAGAATTCTATGGCATTATCGTTGGACGGTCTTACCTCCAGGGTTATCTTTTTCATGCCTCGTCTTGATGCATTGGCCACGAAGGTATCCAGCAGGCTGCTTCCAATCCCCCTCCTCCTCCAAGACGGATGAACAGCCAGCATTAGGATCCTCGCACCGTCTTCGGATGTTATCACACCGTTTATGAACCCAGCCACCTCGCCGCCTATGGAATGCACGATGAACTCGCAGTTGAAGGCTTGATCTATCAGTATGAATACATCCAGTGAATAACTTTCGTATAAAGATAATTTTGCGATTTTCTGAACCTCCTTAAGGTCTCCCATCTTGAAGTTGCGCTGCATGTATGTTCAAACGAAAAGAGAATGTTTTCTATATATCTTTTTATCCCTTTCGGAGGCTAAGACTTTAGAATATCACCATAATATTTATAAGAGGCGGTAACGCTTGTATGATGGCACATAGGAGATAATATACAGGTGTCGAAGATGGTTGGACAAAAAACCATGGTAGAACAGCCTTGCGTGGTTTCGCCCACCGATGTGGAATTGAATTCCAAAGGTGCATTCATAGAATGCCTTGAAAAAACATTGGAATACGCAGAGGAAGAGGATTTTATACACTGCCTCAATAGAGCGATCGAAGTAATGAGTGTTTGAAATACTAGTAAAAGAACAGGATGATCCGATGTTACTGGACAAGTGTAGCCGAACCGTGATACAGACATGCATGGGTATAAACAACAACGATGTAGTTACAATACTGTCGGATAGAAACAGCAGTAAAATTGGCAGGTCCCTCTACAGAGAGGTGGTAAAGGTAACTGAAGACATCAGTTTTCACTGCCTGGAAGACTATGGAGAACGTCCATTGGATCACCTACCAGACATGATCATTGACAGGGCCCGGATTTCCACGGCAACATTCTGGACCGCAAGCCCACTCTCGAACGAATTGAAATCCGTGAGGATGCCTTTTTGTCAAAACGCCATCGCCGGTGGCCGGCATGCACACATGGTGGGGATCACAGAGGAGGTATTCCTTAAAGGACTCTCCGGCGACTACGGTGAACTCGCCCGTTTAACGGATCAGTTGAAAGATATATTGGAGGAGGTCGACACTCTCCGCATCACTTCGGAAAAGGGGACGGAACTGGTTGCAAGGGTGGATCGATACAAGTGGGTGGCCTCGGCTGGTATGCTTCACACACCCGGGATATGGCACAACCTTCCCGACGGAGAGGTGTTCACAACACCAACGCGGGTGGAGGGCACAGCCGTTGTGGACGGTACACTGGGGGATTATTTTGACAAGGAGTATCCCGTGGGACACACTGACAGATACCCGTTAACACTGAAGATAGAGAACCGGGAAAGACCAATTCTTACCTGTATAGAATGCGATGATGATGTATTGGAAAGTGCCTTCCGGGAATACGTGGATCAGAGTAAATATTCCCGGGTGGTGGGTGAGATCGGTCTGGGCACCAATATCTTCTTGGATTGCCTCATAGGAAACATGCTCATAGACGAAAAATACCCAGGTATACACATCGCCTTCGGGGACCCCATCGGGAGCATGACCGGGGCGGGGTGGACCTGTCCAACACACATGGATGCCATCATAAAGGACTGTGACATTTGGGCGGGGGAACTTCAGATAATGGAGAGAGGAAAGTATCTGGTCGACGAATTTGACTGATCGGCCCATTCCTTTTTACCGTTCTACAAACCCAAAAAGCCCTACTTATAGTAATAAATGGAATTAGGTAAAACATATAAGGAAAAAACCGTTTTATGAACGTAATATAAGTTAAAAAGTAAGGGGATTCTATGTCCACGGCCATAGCGTATTCCACCGATTTCGCCATAATCTTCGTGGCCGCCACGGTAATAGGTTACATAGCCCATAAGTTCGGTCAACCCACCATAGTCGCTTATATCTTGACCGGTGTTATCTTGGGACCGGTTGTTTTGGATGTGGTGGTTGAGGAGGGATTGGTTGAGATACTCTCTCATCTTGGTATAGGCTTTCTTCTGTTCCTTCTGGGGATAAAGATGCATTTCGACGAGGTCAAGAAGATATTTCGTCCCATCGTCAAGATAGCCGGGAGTCAGATCGTACTGCAGCAATCATTGGCATTCCTGGTGGCCTACATGCTGGGATTTCCCTTCTGGCAGGCACTGGTAATCGGCTTATGTACCATCTTCGGTGCCACCCCGGTGATAGTCAAAGCCCTCACTGACAAGGGGGAGATACGGACGTTACCCGGAAGGATCAACGTGGGTGTGCTGATAGGGCAAGATATCTATCTTGTCCTGGCCCTTGCCCTGTTGGGGATAGGAACTCTTACTAGTCCCGCGGAGATAGTTTTCACCGTGGGCAAGATACTGCTTTTAGTGGGATTGATCACCGTAGTCACCTTGGCCGCCTCACGTTACGTATTACCTGAAGTATTCAAAAGGGTGGCGTCCCACAAAGAGGTACTTTTTGTATTCACCATCGCCTGGGCTTTCCTCTTCATTTACACTTCGGAATTTTTCGATCTATCTCTTGAAGTAGGAGCTTTCTTGGCGGGACTCGCCCTTGCACAGTTACCCTACAGTGGGGAGTTGGAAGAAAGGATTGAACCATTGACCGATTTTTTCATTTTGATATTCTTCTCAACCATCGGTTTGAGGCTGGTGGCAGATGAACTGTTTTATTACTGGCGGGAGGCGGTCGTTGCTTCGTTGATTTTGATCGCTGGAAATTTCATCATAATGTTTTACCTGATCCATAAAGAAAAGTTTTCCGCCGAAACATCATTCCTGGGAAGTATAAACATGATACAGGTGAGTGAGTTCTCTTTGGTGGTGGGTGCCCTGGCAGTGGCCCAGGGATTCATAGATATGGAAATCCTCGGTTATCTGAGCCTTATGGCCCTGATGACCATGAGCGCTTCAACATATGTATTATACAACAACAATAAGATCTACCAGTGGGCTAAGCCGTGGTTCAAAAGATTTGAATCCGAGGACCGAAGAGATGAAGACGTTACAGAACACCGAAATCACGCGGT
>SLLU01000007.1 GCA_007133925.1 Candidatus Halarchaeoplasma halalkaliphilum
CACATGATCCACGGGCCCATGGACGTTGACCAGATAGATTATCTTCTCAGGGATTCTCACTACACCGGTGCTGCCCACGGGATAATCGACCTGGAGCGGCTGCTCCAGACGGTGGAGATACACAACGGGGATCTGGTGGTTTCCAAGGGCGGCGTGTCCGCTGTTGAGGGAATGCTGGTTGCCCGGGGTCTCATGTTCTCCTCGGTCTATCTTCACAAGACCGCACGCATAGCCGAGCTCATGCTGGCCAAGGCAGTAGCCTCCCTGGAGACCGAACTCCTGGACATATACCGTATGGTGGACTGGGAACTGTTCTGCAGGTTGAGTGCCGAAGGTGGTTTCGGGAAGGAGATCGTGGAAAGGTTGAAGCACCGGCGGTTGTACAAGAAGTGTTTCGCCCTCTCACCGGAGGAGATCAAGGGTATGGACATGGCAACCAGGGCAGACTTCGGCAGTATCGATCACATACGGGACCTGGAAAGGTCCATGGCATCCCGGAAACATCTGTCCCCGGAACGGGTTATCGTTGACATACCTGACAAGGAGCTCAAACTGTCAGAGCCCAGGCTGGAAAAGACCAACATCAAGGTACTGGATAGGGGAAGGCTGGATGACATGTACCGCCACAGTCCCCTGTGCAGGGCACTTCAGAAAAGACCTTCCCTGTCTTGGGCCCTCATGGTTTCCTGTCCCGGGGAATTGAGAGATATAGTTGAAGAGGCGGCGCGAAAGGAATTAGAGGTGGGTTAGAGTATGAAAAAGATCAAGGAATATTTCAGGGAATTTGCGGGTCAGGAAAAGGTGGCCAGGTTCCTCATCGAAACGGGGTTGAGCGTTGAAGGGGGTAACATATACTGCAACGGTGTCAACATATCCCCCTCCAAGCTGGGCCGTTTGCTGGAGGTGGATCGAAGGACCGTGAGCTCCACAGTGGATACCATCGAGAGTAACCCGGAGCTGGCGAGTATATTCAGGAACCTGAGGGCCACCGCCTTCTTCAAAGACGTTGCCATGAACACCGATGCGGGACTCATAGAGGTGATCCCCAAGGACCCCCACAGGACCGGGATACTGGCGGGCATATCCGAGGTGATCGCGGGACTGGGAATAAGCATAAGGCAGAGCATCACCGAGGACCCGGAGTTCATGGAGGCGCCCCGTTTGTTCATAATCACCGAGGAGCCCGTGCCCGTGGAGGCCATAGAGGACATGCGAAACGTGGAGGGGGTCATGAGCGTCACCATCTACTAAATGTACAAATTAGTACAAGAAAGTATTATATAGTACAATACCGTACGCTTTTTTATGATATCGGAAAACATCATATCGGTCCGTACCAAAAGAAGTGGGCCCTGCGGTCGAAGGCGATGCCCTGCATCAGGAGATGATATCCATGCATGATACCATATCACTCCCACCTGACGAGATCCCACGATCCTGGTACAACATATTACCCGATCTTCCCTCACCGTTACCGCCCCCCATGGATCCCCAGGAGGGCCCCTCCAGACTGGGCAACCTCGGGAACATTTTCTCCAAAGGCGTCCTCATGCAGGAGGGTTCCACCGAGAGATATGTCCGGATACCGGAAGAGGTCAGGGAACTCTACATACAATCGGGAAGGCCCAGGCCCCTGGTGAGGGCGAGACGGCTGGAGAAAGCGCTCAACACACCTGCCAGACTGTACTATAAATCTGAATTCTACAGTCCCACCGGGAGCCACAAGGTGAACACCGCCATACCTCAGGCGTACTATGCCAAACAGGAGGGCTACGAGAGGATGGCAACTGAAACAGGTGCGGGCCAGTGGGGAACCGCATTGGCCTACGCCTGCTCCCTGGTGGGACTGGATCTCACGGTTTACTGGGTACGGGCGGCATCGTCGTGGAAGGCCGAGAGGTTCAGGCTAATGCAGCTCTACGGAGCCGATGTACATCCGTCACCCAGTGATCGCACCGAGGTGGGCAGGGGCTTGTTGAAAGAGGGGGACATGGATCATCCCGGCGGCCTCGGCATAGCCATATCCGAGGCCATAGAGGATGTGTCCAATGACCCCAGGGCAGTGTACTCCTTGGGCTCCGTGCTCAACCATGTACTGCTTCACCAGACCATAATCGGTCTGGAGGCGAAGAAGCAGATGGAGATGGTGGACGATTACCCCGATGTGGTGGTATCCTGCCTGGGCGGCGGGAGCAACTTCGGCGGCCTGGCCATACCCTTCTTCAGGGACCGTATAAAGGAGGGAAGGGACATCAAATTCGTGGCCGCCCAGAGCGAGGTCGCCCCCAATCTCAATGGCGAGTACAGGTACGACTTCGGGGATTATGCCGAGCAGACCCCCCTCCTCAAGATGTGCACCCTGGGGCACAGGGAACAGTTCCCCCCCATCAAGGGTGACGGGTTGAGGTACCACGCAGCGGCACCCATCATGAGCGCCCTCAGGGCCGAAGGGTACCTGGACACCATAATATACCCCTCGGACGAGGAGTACGTTTTCCAGCAAACAAAAAAGTTCGTGGAGACAGAAGGGTTCCTGCCTGCGGCGGAGTCGGCCTACAGCATAGCCGCTGCCATGGACGAGGCCCTGGCATGCAAGGAGAGCGGTGAGGAAAAGAGCATCCTCTTCAACATAAGCGGCCACGGGTTCATGGACATGCACGGCTTCGCAGACGTTCTCAAACTAGGGTGAAAACCCCCTTTCCCCCTTTTTTTCTTATCCCCCTGGCGCAACCTTTTTATCGACGGCATTCAATCTCGGGTCCATAGATATCACTGTGTGGTAAACCGAACCTCTTCCCTGAACGCAACCGGAAGAGACGGGTAATGAATTTGTTTGGTGCCTGTGGGTGCCTTCAATTTGAGAGGTAATCTAGATGAAAATAAAAGAAGGAGATGTTCTGGAATGCGACCTGCTGGTAGTGGGCGGAGGACCCGTGGGTAGTACCACCGCCCGATTCGCCGCCAGGAACGGCGTGGATACTATCGTAATAGAGAAACGGCAGGAGATAGGCTCACCGGTAAGGTGCGGCGAGGGGATATCCCTGGCATGGCTGGATGAGCTGGATGTGAAGGAGACTGAGAGATGGTCGTGTTGGTGCATGGGTGGGGCACGGATACACTCACCCTGCGGAAACTACGTGGATATACAGGAAGAGTATGCCGGAGACGAGGTGGGAGCGGTCATAGAGAGGGACCTGTTCGATAAGGACATGGCACGGCTGGCAGGTGAAGAGGGGGTACGGTTCATGCTCAAAACCGCTGCTGTAGGACTGATCAAGGAGGGGGATATGGTGGTGGGGGTCAAGGCCAAACACATGGGCCGCAGCTTCGAGATACGCTCCAAGCTCGTTGTGGGTGCCGACGGTTTCGAATCCCAGATCGGACGATGGGCGGGGATATACGAAGCCATAAAACCCTCGGACATAATGTCCTGTTTCCAGTACCGGATGGGGGACATAGACATAGATACGGGCTTCGCACACTTCTTCATGGGCTCCGTATCACCCGGAGGATACGCATGGATATTCCCCAAGGACGAGCACACGGCCAACGTAGGTCTGGGTATACAGCTCAGCAGGTTGACCGGTGAGATCACACCCAAGGACTACCTGGACAGGTTCATCGCCAACCACA
>SLLU01000125.1 GCA_007133925.1 Candidatus Halarchaeoplasma halalkaliphilum
TATTAGCACCCATCGAAGAAGCTTTGAATAATGTGATAAATGGGATTGATGAAAATATTAACGGGGAAAAGAAAGCCAGAAATGAGTGCAACCACCTAGATCATTTCCATCCCGATCCCGTCGCATCCGTGGAATGGAAGGAAGAAACCAAAGATGTGTATGATCTTACCGTTCCTGGAACTCACAATTTCGTCGGTGGTAATGCACCCATGATATTACATAATACTGTGATCCAGCACCAACTGGCCAAGTGGAGCGATGCGGACATAGTGATTTACGTGGGATGCGGCGAGAGGGGTAACGAGATGACCGAGGTGCTCACGGATTTCCCCAAGCTGGAGGACCCCAGGACCGGTGAGCCTCTCATGAACCGTACCGTTCTCATAGCCAACACCAGCAACATGCCCGTGGCCGCCAGGGAAGCGTCCGTTTACTGCGGGATCACCCTGGCAGAGTACTACCGGGACATGGGCTACAACGTTGCCCTCATGGCGGATTCCACCTCCAGATGGGCCGAGGCCCTGAGGGAGATATCCGGCAGACTCGAGGAGATGCCAGGAGAGGAGGGATACCCGGCATATCTGGCATCGTCCCTTGCGGCATTCTATGAACGGGCGGGGATCTGCGACGTACTGGGTGGCCGGGAAGGCTCCATATCCGTCATAGGTGCCGTGAGCCCCTCCGGTGGAGACTTCTCCGAGCCGGTGACACAGAACACACTGCGCATAGTCCAGGTGTTCTGGGCCCTGGACGTTGAGCTCAGGAACAAGCGCCACTTCCCGTCTGTGAACTGGTTGAGGTCCTACTCCCTGTACCTTGATTCCGTGAAGGACTGGTGGAACGAAAACGTCAACGAGAGGTGGTACGAACTCAGGAGAAGCAGCATGCGTCTTCTGGAAAAGGAATCCGAGCTCCAGGAGATAGTGCAGCTGGTGGGTCCGGACGCCTTGCCCCAGAGCGATAGGTTCGCCCTCCACGCCGCCCGGGTGATCCGGGAGGACTTTCTGCAGCAGAACGCCTTCCACGATGTGGATACCTACTGCGAATCCGAGAAACAGTTCAGGATGCTCGAAATCATGATGGAGTTCCACGACAAGGGGATGGCTGCGGTGGAAAAGGGTGTATCCGCGGACAAGATAAATGACCTGGATACGGTGGAGGCCCTGAGCCGTATGTCCAACGTACCTTCCGATAAATGGGAAGAGAGGTTCGGGGATATCCAGATGGAGATGAATCGTGGCATAGAGAAGCTCATAAAGGAGGCCTGAACATGACTGACGAGATATCCAAGAGGACTGAGTACAGGAACGTGGTGGAGGTATCGGGACCCCTGATGGTTGTAGAGGGGGTGGACGATGTTGCCTTCAACGAGATAGCCGAGATAACCCTGCCCAGCGGGGAGATGCGTCTGGGGCAGGTCCTAGAGGTGGAGACCGGACGGGCGGTCATACAGGTATTCGCAGGTACCAGGGGACTGGATACCAGGGATACCTCCATACGCTTCACGGGAGAAGTAATGAAATTCGGGGTGTCCAGGGAACTCTTGGGTCGTGTGTTCAACGGCGTGGGTGAGCCCATAGACGGAAGTCCCGATATAATACCGGTGGAAAGGAGGGATATCAACGGAGATCCCATCAACCCGTCTGCCAGGGAGTTCCCCAGGGAGTTCATACAGACCGGCATATCCACCATAGACGCCATGTTCACCCTGGTGAGGGGGCAAAAACTGCCCATGTTCAGCGCCAGCGGACTGCCCCACAACAGCGTGGCCGCCCAGATCGCACGGCAGGCCAAGGTGCTGGGGGCGGCCGAGGAGTTCGCCGTGGTGTTCTGTGCCATGGGGATCACGTCCGAGGAGGCCAACTTCTTCATAAACGACTTCGAGAGGACCGGTGCCCTGGAACGGGCGGTGCTCTTTCTGAACCTGGCCAACGATCCCGCCATAGAACGTATCATCATCCCCAGGATGGCCCTCACCGCTGCGGAGTACCTGGCCTTCGAGGAGGGGATGCAGGTACTGGTCATACTCACCGACATAACGAACTACTGCGAGGCCCTGAGAGAGATCGCGGCTGCCAGGGAAGAGGTCCCGGGCAGGAGGGGCTATCCGGGATACATGTACACCGATCTGGCCAGCATATACGAGAGGGCCGGCAGGATCCGAAGTAGAGAGGGTTCCATAACCATGCTCCCCATATTGAGCATGCCCGATGATGATATAACCCACCCCATACCTGACCTCACGGGTTACATAACCGAGGGTCAGATAGTGTTCTCCAGGGAACTGCACAGAAAGGGCATAAGACCTCCCATCACACCTGGCGGGAGCTTGTCCAGGCTCATGCAGCAGGGAATAGGTGCCGACAGGACCAGAGACGACCACATGGGCGTGAGCAACCAGCTCTATGCCGCATACGCCGAGGGTCTGGAACTCCGGGACCTGGTTGCCGTGGTGGGTGAGGAAGCGTTGAGCGACAGGGACAGGACCTACCTCAAATTCGCCGGCGAGTTCGAGGAGAGGTTCATAGCCCAGGGTGAGGACGAAGACCGAACCATAGACGAGACCCTGGATCTGGCCTGGGAACTCCTTACCATCATACCCAAGAGGGAGCTCAAGCGCATAGACGAGGAGTACATAGAAAAGTACTATCCCGAGTGAATCCTCTTTAAAGGCTTGGACAGGTGCCTACGGGCACAAACGGGCACCTCGTAGTAGCGACCTTCCTGCAGATATCTCTCCACTACCCTTGTTTCCACCTCTTCCTCTCCCGCCCTGGTGCCGCACGGTCTGCACCTGAAGCCCGCACCCGCTCCTGCAGAAGACATCCTCTTCCTACAATCGGGACATAGGGGGTTGGCAATCTTTTCTTTTTTTTCCACCAGTTCAAGTATCCTAATCTTCTCCACGTTAAGGGTGATTGGGTCGTTCCGGATACCCCCCCACAATTCCAATCTGTCGCCGGGTACGAGTTCTCTGAACGTATCCCTGAATCCCTTGGTGGGCTCGTATGCCGCCGCAGTGAGTTTCCCTTCGATATCCAGCAAAACATGTCCCCCGGGGATCGTACGTGGTGGTGATGTAACTCTCCCCGTCACACGGACCGAGGTCCATGCTCTCACGTTCTCTATATCACCGTTCTGTATATGGTCATCCGTGGCCTGATTGGTCTTGAAAAGGATCCATCTGTCCACCTCTTCACCCCCTATCATGGACAGGGCCCTTTTGAGCTCTTCCGGCTCCTCCCCCCTCACGCCGTAGAGTACCGGGCAGGGGGACCTGGGTGCGGCCGTCTGTTGCTTTTGTTGGTGATCATAAGTGTCGAATGTTTTTTTAGTCTGATCCTGGAAGCGGATAAAGTCCTCGTCATTCAGTTCCCGGGCCGTCCCCCATCTTTCCTTTTTCCTGTAAGCGATCAGTTCGTAGGTGTGATCACGGGGTTCCCAGGCCATGGCCGCCAGGGCTCCGATCAATCCCCTTCGGTTCCCGTAACCCCTGTACTGGCAATCCATGTTTTCCAACAGTTCTTCCACATCCTCCAATTTCACCACATCCCTCACGGCCCTGGTGTATAGATCGTAGGGCGGTTTTTCACGGGATACTATCAAACCGGGATCCGTGCCCTCCCTGGAGAA
>SLLU01000064.1 GCA_007133925.1 Candidatus Halarchaeoplasma halalkaliphilum
CACCGTACCATACGCACCGCCACCGGTGAATCCGACTGGACCCGCATACAGGAGTTGATACTCACATCGCCCATGGGGGCCGTTCCCAGGGAACTGGAGATGTTCTATCCCGCCGCTAACTACGATATACCGGTGAGTCATGAATGGTACGGGAGCGAGAGGGACATCATACTGTCTCTCTTGGACCATGTGGTGTCCCTGGGAGGATACGATCATGTGATCTCTCACCTTCCCCCGGACATGGATTTTGTCAGGGAACATATTAACTGCACGGACACCTCCCTGGGCGATCATCCCACGTCGGGACCCGCCCTGGCCAAACTGAGAGAAGAACTCGTCTCCACCCTTGGCAAGCCCACGGGTAACGTGGGAAAGTTCCTCAAGGAAAGCCTGGCAAGCATGGCCCGGTTCCAGTTCGGTCCCGGCGGCGAGAAACTCCTGGAGGACGCCGTGGTCAGGGGCAGGTATCCCGAGTACAGGATTCTCCACGAGAACGTGCAGAGGGGGATGGTGGTGGCCAACAGGGGTATGATATCCCTCACCATGGAGGGCGGTGAGGTGTTGAACAGGGAAGGGCTCCATCTGGTGGAGATAGATGATTTCACACCCAGGGGATCTGTGTTCGCCATCGGCGTGAAAAGTGCGGACCCGGGCATACATCCCGGGGACGAGTGTGCCATGGTCTGCCGGGGTGAGTTGAGGGCTGTGGGACGGGCGGTGATGTCAGGCCCGGAGATGGAAGCCGCGGACAGGGGCAAGGCCGTGGATACCCGACACCACGCCTAGCTCCAGACCGACCTGTGATCAGGATGTTTCTCCAGTATCATACCCTCTATGGACAGGGGCTCCAGATGAAGGGCCAGCTTGGAAGCCTCCCTGAGTTTGTTTTCGTTCTCGGAATAGATGGTGAAGAGCAGTTCGTCCTTCTCCACCTTGTCCCCCCTCTTCTTGTTGAGTATGAGCCCCCCTCCTTTGTGGTAGGGTGCTCCCGAGGCCCGGACTATCTCTATTATGTCATGGTTGTTCACGGAGCCTATGTAACCGTCGTTCACCGCCAGATAATCATATGTGTGCTTGCCCACGGGTACCCGGGAAGATGTGATGTCCGGATCACCGCCCTGGTAATGTATGATCTCCCTCATCTTTTCAAGGGCTTTACCGCTGGATAGCAGCTTGCAGGCCTTCTCCTTCCCACGGCCCTGGGCAATGCCCCCCTGTTCCAGTATCATCCCGGCCAGTTCGGTGGATTTTTCTATGAGACTGTTGGGCACATCAAGACCCTCCAGGGCGGCCATGGCCTCCATGGCCTCAACCGCCGGGCCCACGGCATCCCCAACTGGCTGGCCGCCGTAGCTCAGGGCGGACCTCACCTTTATGCCTATCTCGTCCCCCAAAGCCATGAAGTCCCGGGCATACTTTCTGCCCATCTCCATGGATTTTACCTTGGTGTGGGGTCCCACGGGTATGTCCATGACCAGATATTCCACGCCCGTGGCCTTCTTTTTGGACAGTACGGATGCCAGTACCTGGGCGTAGGGGTCTATCCTCAGGGGATACTCAGCCCGTATTATGAGGTCATCGCTGGGGGCCAGGTTCACCGCACCACCCCATGCGATGACACCCCCGATCTCCTCGGTGATGCTCTTTATCTCGTGAAGGTTCAGTGTCACGTTTGCCAGAACCTCGAATATGTCCGCTGTCCCGCCGGCGCTGGATATGGCCCTGGAGCTGGTCTTGGGTATCATCAGTCCCGCGGCAGCCACTATGGGTACTATGAGAAGGGTTATCTTGTTCCCGGGAACCCCGCCTATGCTGTGGTGGTCGAAGATGGGGTGTTTGTCGAACTCTATGACGTCCCCGGTCTCTATCATGGCCATGGTAAGGTCCTTTGTCTCCCTGAGGTTCATACCGTGGGCGTATATACCGGAAACGTAGGCCGAGAGCTCGATATCCGACAGCTTCCGGTCGGTTATATCCGATATTATCTCCCTTATGGCGTGCTCCGACAGTTCCTTCCCCTGGAGCTTCTCCCGTATGTGTTCCACCGATGCGGGTTTTCCCTTGGGTACCACGGATAAGGTATCACCCTCGGACGCCGATAACTTGGATAAAACCTGGGGAAGCAGACCTATCTCCCCGGGTTCGACCAGGCTATGGGATATCTCCACGATGGCGGTGACGGAGGACACCTCCTTGATCACCTTCACACGGCTCTGACTGAACAGACCCAGTCGGCTAGCATCGGACTTGTTCAGTATTACCTTGTTCTCACCGCCCTCCAGATCTATCTTTCTTGCCTTGAATCGTTCCATATCAGATCACATCCACATCTCCAGGGCCCTTCGGAGTTCCAGGTGATCCACCGCATATTCCTCCGCGGATATCCCCGAATAGGCCGCCTCGACCGCCTGTATCATGGCCCTGGCCCCGGCCCGTATGCCGTCGGGATGGCCCGCCACACCTCCCCCGGCCTGTATCTGCACGTCGTTACCGCTCTTCTCCATGAGCTGGTGTACCACTCCGGGATGAAGACCGCCGCTGGAGACTGGCATGACCGGTTTGAGACCGTGCATATCCTCCACCAACTTGTCCCTGGACAGGAGTTCATTTTCCCCGTGCATCTTTCCCGCACCGTAGGTGCCTACGTGGAGGGCGTCCCCGCCGGCCATACGGGAAAGCACCGCTATGACTGGCATGGATATGCCGTGCTCCGGATCCCTGGTCAGGGCCCCGTGCATGGCCCGGTGGACGTGGAGGGGCACGTCAACGGAAGGGTCTTCCGCCAGTGCCTGGAGTCCCGAGAACCCCACGGTGAGCACGTCCACCATCAACTGCCTGGCACCGTTCTCCAGGGCCAGGTCAGCGGCTTCGAGTATCTCGTGGGCGGATGTAGTTATGTTGTGGGCATGTATCATAAGATGCTCCTCCTCTTCCAGAAGGTCCAGTACCTCGCTCACCCTGCTCACCCTTTCCTCCAGGGGACAGAAATCCTGGTCCACCAGGGTTTCATCGTCCTTTGAGTTGGTGAGGCCCCCGGAACCCGCCTCGTAAACATACTCGGCGAACTCTTTGGGTGGAAGGCCGATCTTGGGTTTCACGATGGTACCCACCAGGGGCATCTCCGGTCTCTTCAGTACATCCCTCAACCCCTGGATGCCGAACCGGGGTCCGGGATATCTTTCCACAAGGTCCCTGGGTAAGCTGATATCCTCCAGGCGCACACCCTTCAGGGAACTGAGTCCGAAGAGGTTTCCCGCCACTATGCTCAGTATCTGGGGGATTCCTCCTATGTCCCCGGAAAAATCCACCAGGGGATATCCTATGGTGACCAGGTCTCCATCAGCTTCCACCACCTTTGCACCGTACCTCCTGAATATGTCATCCGACAGTGTCGTGGGATGGGTCCAGGTGCCCGTGGATTCCTCCTCGGCTATCCTGGATCCGGCGGTCCTTATGTCCAGATCACTCTTCACTCTGTAAACGCATATCACGTATTCGTCGGGGTCCAAAACCTCTCCCAGGGCCAGATAATCTATGGTCATTCATTTCAACTCCTTTGTTACACCCTGATA